>QIFK01000012.1 GCA_003230615.1 Nitrosospira sp.
TGCAATTTCATGGCGATGAACCTCCGGAATTTTGCAGTCAATTCTCATTACCATACATAAAGGCTGTACGATTCAGAATCGGAGTAGATTTACTACAATACGCAGCCCGTTATTCTAGTGCTAGTGCTTTATTACTGGATACCTATGTCGAAGGTGTGCCAGGCGGTACAGGCCATACTTTTGACTGGAGTTTGATCCCACAAAACTTGTTGTTGCCGTTGATACTTTCAGGCGGCCTTCATGCCGACAATGTAAGCGCGGCTATCAAGGAAGTAGGACCTTGGGCGGTAGATGTGTCGAGCGGAGTGGAAGTGGCGAAGGGCATCAAAGACGCGGATAAAATTGCTGCTTTTATGATAGGAGTTAGAAATGGCGAAGGTTTATGACTTTCCCGACATGCATGGTCACTTTGGTTCTTATGGGGGCGTGTTTGTTGCAGAAACTTTGATCACAGCGTTAGACGAATTACGTGTTCAGTATGAGCATTATCGTAATGATGTTGATTTTCAGGCGGAATATGCTTATGAATTAAAATCCTACGTAGGACGACCAAGCCCTATCTATCATGCTAAGAGATGGTCAGCGTATCTTGGAGGGGCGCAAATTTTGTTGAAGCGTGAAGATTTGAACCACACTGGCGCACATAAAATAAACAATACTATTGGTCAGGCTCTTTTGGCAAAAAGAATGGGTAAGCCACGCGTAATAGCAGAGACTGGCGCAGGCCAACATGGTGTAGCTGCTGCCACAGTTGCTGCACGGTACGGAATGGAATGTGTAGTTTATATGGGTTCAGAGGATATGAAGCGTCAGGAAACTAATGTCTATCGGATAAAGCTTTTAGGTGCAACTGTGGTACCGGTAGATTCGGGCTCTAGAACGTTGAAAGATGCTCTCAATGAAGCTATGCGTGATTGGGTCACTAATGTTGAAGAAACTTTCTACATCATTGGTACAGTCGCAGGGCCACACCCATATCCAATGATGGTACGCGATTTTCAGGCTATTATAGGGCGTGAAGCAAAGATACAAATGCAAGAAGAATACGGCCGGCAACCGGATACGCTAATTGCCTGCGTGGGCGGTGGATCAAATGCTATCGGCTTATTTTTTCCCTACATAGAGGATAAGAATGTGAACATGATAGGCGTAGAAGCGGCCGGACTTGGGATCAAAACCGGCAAGCACGCTGCTACTCTATTGACGGGAAAACCAGGAGTACTGCATGGCAACCGTACTTATCTGATTCAAGATGAGGACGGACAGATTATTGAAACTCATTCCATTTCAGCTGGACTTGACTACCCTGGTGTTGGCCCTGAACACGCATGGCTCAAGGATACTAATCGTGCACAATACGTTGCGATAACCGATGATGAAGCCCTGGCAGCGTTCCACATGATGTGTTGTTATGAGGGCATTATCCCGGCACTGGAATCCAGCCATGCACTGGCATATGCTGCAAAACTTGCACCTACACTTGACAAGGAGAAGCTACTGTTGGTAAATCTTTCGGGCCGAGGGGATAAAGATATAGATATCGTAGCGCAGGCCGCTAGCATTATTTCTTAATTAAGGTTGAGTTTTTATGTCCCGTATTGCAGCTACATTTCACACGTTAAGCCAGAATAATAGAAAAGCGCTAATACCGTTCATCACTGCCGGCGATCCCGAACCCACGATGACAGTTTTGTTGATGCACGAACTGGTGAGTGTGGGTGCTGACATTATTGAGCTTGGTGTTCCTTTCTCAGACCCAATGGCAGATGGACCAACTATACAACGATCTTATGAGCGGGCACTGAAGAATCATGTAGGCCTAAAGGATGTATTAGAGATGGTGGCAGAATTTAGAAGAACGAATACTGTAACACCTGTAGTACTGATGGGCTATGCAAATCCTGTAGAAGTGATGGGCTACCAGAGATTCGCAGTAAGAGCAAAAGAATGTGGTGTAGATGCAGTTCTGACGGTAGATTACCCACCAGAGGAATGTGAAGAGTGGCTAGAAAACCTCAAACAGAAGAAGATAGATGCTATTTTTCTCCTTTCTCCTACTACGCCACAGACACGTATTCAGCAAATAGCAAAAAGGGCTCAAGGATTTGTGTACTATGTCTCACTGAAAGGTGTAACCGGTGCTGCGCACTTTGATCTGAGAGAGGTAGCCAACAAACTAGCTGATATACGTTCATATGTTTCTATTCCAATTGGTGTTGGGTTTGGTATACACGATGATGTAACAGCAAGTGCAGTTGCGGAATTGGCTGATGCAGTAGTGGTGGGTAGCCGTATTATTGAGGTAATAGAAAAATCAGCTAAAGAGGATGTGTTGATGAATGTGTCTAATCTTGTAAAAAGTTTACGTAATGCTATAGATAAAGTTAGTATAAAACACCGAACAGCTGGAATTAAACGGTAAGCATATGAGTTGGTTCAAAAAACTTTTCCCACCAAAGATAAAGCGCAAGGAAAGTGGCGAAAAAAGAGTCGTGCCAGAGGGATTATGGAGCAAATGTGCTTCCTGCGAGGCAGTTCTATATTACTCTGATTTAGGAAATAATTTTAATGTTTGCCCTAAGTGCAACCATCATAACCGTATTTCTGCCAGAGTACGCCTAGATTTATTTCTAGATACAGAAGGGCGCAACGAGATTGGTGCAGAAGTATTGCCGATGGATCCACTTAAATTTATTGATAGTAGGCATTATGCTGAGCGTTTATTACAAGCGAAGGCAGATACTGATGAGGACGATGCTCTAGTGGTTATGCAGGGTAGTGTCCAGACTGTGCCCTTAGTTGCGGCAGCGTTTGAATTCGGATTTATGGGAGGATCGATGGGGTCGGTAGTGGGCGAACGTTTCTCGCGTGGAGTACAAGTATGTGTTGAACAACGTTTGCCATTTGTGTGCTTTACCGCCAGCGGAGGAGCGCGCATGCAAGAAGGTTTACTATCGCTGATGCAGATGGCCAAAACTTCTGCAGTGCTTACCAAATTGAAGCAGGAGAAACTTCCTTTTATCTCAGTGCTGACAGATCCTACGATGGGCGGTGTGTCAGCTAGCTTTGCCTTCATTGGTGATGTAGTAGTCGCCGAACCTAAGGCATTGATTGGTTTTGCTGGTCCACGGGTGATCGGACAGACAGTACGGCAAACTTTGCCAGAAGGTTTTCAGCGTGCGGAGTTTTTACTTGAGCACGGAGCTATAGACATGATTGTTGACCGCAGACAGATGCGCGATAAGCTTGTTAATCTATGCACGTTGTTGATGCGAATTCCAGTTCATCCTGTTTCTTTGTAATACTGCTGTATTTCTTGTCTTGATTTTCATTGTTAAGCTTACACGTGACGCTACATGATTGAACGTAATTCTAAGCTTAGAATGCTTTCCGACTGGTTGGTCTATCTTGAATGTCTTCATCCCAAGATTATTGAGATGGGGTTGGAACGCGTAAATCAGGTTAAGATCAATTTAGGTTTTTCCCCGTCGTTCCCTATCATCACTGTCAGCGGTACTAATGGTAAGGGGTCGATCTGCTTAATGATGGAGGCTATTTTGAGTCGTGCTGGGTATCACGTTGGATGCTATACCTCGCCGCATCTTTTTCGTTATAACGAGCGGATACGTATAAACCAGCAGGAAGTTAGTGATAATGAGTTGTGTAAGGCTTTTAATATAGTGGAAACAGCCAGAATTAACAGTGATGTTTCCTTGACTTATTTTGAGTTTGGAACGTTAGCGGCTATGCAACTATTCATCCAAGCCGGAGTAGATATAGCAATTCTAGAGGTGGGGCTTGGTGGGAGATTAGATGCCGTCAATATTTTTGATGCTGATTGTGCTGTACTAGCTAGCATTGATTGTGATCATATGGATTACCTTGGGGATACGCGTGAAAAAATTGGATTTGAGAAAGCAGGGATTTTTAGAAGTGGTAAGACCGCAATTTGTTCGGATTCAAATGCTCCTGCTTCCATACGGCAACATGCAGATTCGATTGGTGCGAGTCTCATGCTTATTGGTGAACACTTTGGCTACTCGGACAAGACCACTTTATGGAATTATTGGGGGGACAAAAGAAGGTACTATTCGCTTCCTCG
>QIFK01000186.1 GCA_003230615.1 Nitrosospira sp.
TTTATACCAATTTTCTTATTGGCAAGGATTGGGTGTGATCTAACTGATAAGACTACACGTGAAAAATGGTAAATACTACTTAGCTTGTAAGTTTGGCATTGATAGGTAGCATTTTAGCAGGGTTTGTATTATTCAAATGCCGCGCCATTATGTAATTACTATTGACATTAGTATACTGACGCTGGAAAATTAAATGCGACACAATGTTTATTGTGGTGGTTAATGGAATCTCATCCGATGAGATAGATTGCTTCAATGAAAGTTATCTTTTTTGACAAAATGTGTAACTCTGAGTATTTGAGCAAAATCCTATTACCCATATTATAGCTAGAATTGCTGTTGGTAGAGATGTATGTGGAGATGAATCTTGCCGTATAAATTAAAATAGTGAGGAAAAAATGGCCAATGATCAAATGAAAAAGTATATTCCTATCCAAGTAACGAGATCAGGCTTAAGCCTGTTTTCAAGAAGCACCTACAGTACTATCACTGCAATTATCATTTCATGTGTTTACACGATTATGATCATACCGACTGTTCATGCGCAGGATGTACCGCCACCAGCTTCTGAAGAAGAGACCACTGAAATCGCCGTATCTAACGCCGGTATGGAAGCAGCTGCGGCCTTGTCGACACTTGTGTACTTTCCAACTAAACTCGCGTTTGCTCTCGGAGGTGGGATAGTGGGCGGTCTTACCTATGCATTTACGGGTGGTGACGAAGAGGCTGCCAACAGAGTATGGCGAGCTAGCATGGAAGGCACCTATAATATTACCCCTGAAAACTTGACTGGTGAGAAGCCCGTACATTTCGTGGGGCCTACGGAATGATGGAATTCATTGACTCCAGGCTAGCAGGAGTGAGGTTGTTCATACAGGATTTGTTTTAGTAGATTAAGTGCTAAGGTATGTTTAATATTGGGATGGCATCAATTTGCATTCCAAACAGATGCTAAAGCCAATATCGTGATGTAGTAAAATAATATCATCACCGTTTTTAGTGAGATACTTTCAGGCTAAGGAATCCAGGTTACAAGATGTTCTTTTTTATGTGAGGGAAGCTTAGAAATAAACAGACTCTCCGTTCCTGTTCAAAAAATTCTTCTATTGCCTTTATTAGTGTCATATCCGCCCTTCTTTTTGAATTGCATCATTGCCCCATGCGACAAAACACTTTATCGCGCTCTGTATTCGGTACTCTAGGTAACGCATGTGTGAGATCAGCGATTAGTTGGTGGAGGGTTATTCACTTTAGTGCCGTTGCCTTGGTTATGGCTCTGTCCCCCTCGATCTACGATCGGGAAAATCGTATCGTGATCGCTAAGAATATCTACACGAGCACTTGGCAAGTGTTACTTTGGTTCACGTCGTTGTGTGCACTTATCAGCCTAGTACTGGTACGAATCATTGTTGTAACTGCTATAAGTTACGGTTTATCTCAATATGCATTAGAAGTGGTGGTGCAAGTATTGGTTCTTGAGTTGATTCCACTGGGAGCAGCTCTTTTCGTGGTGCTGCATTCAAATAGGGAGATCAGTTCAACCCTGATAGGCAGTTCTATGCATACCGATATTGTTCCACGCGTGATTGCTATGGCATTCGCGGTAGTGACGCTAGCCGCGGTGAGCAGTTTGGTAGCACTGGTGATGGCATACGTAGTTGTTTACGGTTTTTCACCTTGGGGCTTTGCTGAATACACCCGCATGGTCGGGCGTGTCTTCGATCCAGGTGTCGCTGTCGCTTTTATCCTAAAAACAATATTGTTTAGTCTAGCGGTTGCCGTGATTCCAATTGCTTCGGCAATGCAAGCAAGACACGAATCTATTGGAGAATTGGGCTCTGTACCGCAAGGTATGGTGCGATTGTTTTTGGCTCTGGTACTTATCGAAGGGGCATCTTTGGCGATTAAGTTTATTTAAAGTGGATAAATCAAAAAGTATGCAATCTGAATTCAAATCACAATCAATATCCCAGCAGCCCTCGGTGTTGCCCCCAAATATCGAGTTTAAAGCCTTGGCGCTAGTAGTTTTTATGGTGGCGATAGTGTGTGCTTCACTTGCGTATGTGATGTATGCGCGCGGGGTGTTTGAAAGAACACAGCAAGTGATATTGATTGCGGATAACTCCGAGGGTGTGATTGTTGGCATGGACTTGACGTTTTCAGGTTTTCCGATAGGGCGTGTACGTCGCATTGAGCTTTCGGATGATGGAAAAGCTCGCATTGTGGTTGACGTGGCACACAAGGATGCTAAATGGATTCGTACCAGCAGCGTTTTTACCATGGAACGTGGAATGGTAGGTGACACTCGATTGCGTGTGTTTACTGGTGTGTTGACAGATCCACCACTGCCTGAAGGTGCTGTGCGAACAGTCTTGGTTGGCGATGCCACTGCGGAAATTCCACATCTCGTAGACACCATGCGTTCATTGCTTGAGAACCTAGAGAATATGACTAAGTCGAATTCTAGCCTGAGAGCAAGTCTAGACAACGTGCGGGTTGTTACACAAAACCTAAAAGGTCCGTATGGTGGGCTTGGAGTTGTATTAGGTAGCGAGATTAACGCAAAAAAAATTATTACAATGCTGGATCGCGTCAATACCTTGTTAGCTAAAACTGATGCACGAATTTTTGGTGTTCATGGAGTGATGGATGAGTCGCAGGCTGCCATTACTCAGATAAATGTAATCCTGGGTGACGTACAGACAAGTCTTAAGAACGTAGACGCCGTACTTGTCCAAGCACAAGCTATTGGTTCCAATGTTCAGGAAGCCACCGTCGATCTAGTTGTTTTAAGAAAACAAGTTGAGATGAGTTTACGAAAGGTGGAACATTTAGTGAGTGAAATAAATCGTAAGTGGCCCCTATCTCGTGATACGGAGCTTAAATTGCCATGAGAATGCTATTAGCTATAGTGATACTTGGACTCATCGGGTGCGCAGGTAGTAGCGTACCACCTGACTGGCAACTGAACGCGCATGGTGCACTTAGAAATTCGGTTACGGCTTACCTAGTAGGAAACCCTAAACTTGCTGATATAGAATTTGCCCGAGTACGTGAAGAGATTGCCAGTACAGGGCGTGCAGACTTGCTCGCACGTGCCGAACTAGTACGATGCGCAGCTCATGTGGCTAGCCTAGAGTTTAATGACTGTGAGGCTTTTCAGAAGCTTGCCGAAGATGCTGCTGATTCAGAGCAAGTTTATGCTGAGTACCTTGCAGGACGCTGGGCAGGTTTGAATACCGCACTGTTGCCTGCACAACATCGTGGAGTAGTTGCTGGCGTAGATGGAGCACTTGGTGCCATTGAGGATCCGCTATCGCGTCTGGTTGCAGCTGGTGTGCTTTTCCAGAAAGGGCGTTTGACACCGAATACCGTCACTATTGCTACTCAGACTGCCTCTGACCAAGGTTGGCGTCGCTCGCTTCTTGCATGGTTGAATGTTGCAGTCCGTAGTGCAGAACAATTGGGCGACAAAGATGAAGCCTTGCGTATTCAGAGACGTATTGATCTAGTCTTGGAGGTAGCTAAATAATCTGGCTGTTAACTTCCCTTGTCGTATGATATTGGGATTAATGTAAATGAGCCACTGTTTGCTGAAAGAAATAAGAGAACGAGCACATTTTAGTTGGTACCATAAAGGAATGGTGTCATAACAATGGCCTACCAATATAGCTGCTAGACTTTTGTTTTCAGGAGAGAATTCAGGAGAAAATTTGTCTTGACTTTTGCAGTAAATTTGTCTTGACTTTTTGCAATAATCCACATTTGTTCATATCGGGCAAACCCGCATGAATCCTAATCGTGTAAATAACTATATGTTTTACAAGAGAAAATTATACGTTTAAAAATTAATCTAACTAGGAAATATCCTTATGAAAGGATAGCTTAACGATCTTAAATCTAAAGTATCCACAAACTTATCCACAGTAATTGTGGACAAGGAAATTTGATAAAGAAAAATATTTTACTTGACCAGATAAAGTCTCTATTGTGGACAAGGAAATTTGATAAAGAAAAATATTTTACTTGACCAGATAAAGTCTCTCTCCATGGAATAGTGTTGGAATAATTTTCACACTATTATTAAACTAATAGCGTAATGTAATTAAAAAAATGCCTTTATAACATTAGAATAACCTCTTTGGATAAGTATCGCTCAATGGAGTATATATACTGTATGATTTCATTGACATTCTATTAACAAGCTCACCAGCCTAGACTAAAGTTAAAATGTGACAATATAGAATACGTAGACATTTTTAGTTTTGCTTTTATGGTAGCTGGGTTGCAACTATTATGATCTAATCTAGGTTATGAACTTCCAATGTTACTAATACAAAGTTTTGCTGCTAACCTATTAGAGGGTGACTAACATGAATGAAAGTTTCCGGGGTGACGAAGGATTTAAAAGGCTGGTTGAAGAAATTCTTAAGCAAAAGATTGTTTTTGATAATGAGGATCTAGCCATTGCTTTGGCACAGTCGTGTTTCCTGTTTAATCACGTTCCGAATTCCACAATCATTTCTCATAATGGAACTGATAACGATTTTTGTCTTATTATCAGTGGTCATGTATCTATACAAATTAATGGAAAAGAAATTGGACAGCGAGTTTCTGGCGACTACGTCGGTGAAATGGCGGTTATTGACCCGACCTGTCTCAGGTCAGCAGATGTAGTGTCAATTGATGAAGTTACTGTGGCACGTGTTTCAGAGCTTGCCTTCAGTTCACTAGCAGACAAATACCCTCAACTCTGGAGGATCCTAGCTTTGGAGCTTGGAGCTCGGCTTCGCCAACTTACTGAAAGTGTTTCTGCACAAAGCTGAAGTTTTGTAACATAAAATATAGGCTTGCCTGAATCAGGTACCGCTTACCCATCCACTCTATTATTAGTTCTACCATCTGTTTCCTGGATCATGGTACGCAGATTCTATTAGATTATTTCTCCCCATCGCCATTCAAATTCAGAAGTTTAATAAAATGTTAGTATCTTTATTAAGTTTGCCATGGGCTAATTATCGGTTTTTATACTGTTGTTCCCTAAAAGTCCCTATTTGACAACATGTAAAGGTATTATTATTTACCCAGCTTGCATAGCAATTGATCCAAAGAGTAGGATTTATGTCAAGTCCCTCAGATAATCAGAACTAGTTTTATCTATGAACTATACCGTGCCTCAACGATCATAGTTTTTGACAATTAGGAGAAGACTCTGTGAAACGAAGAGTTCTATTAAAAAGTTTTACTGTGCTTGCTATTTTACCTCTAATTGCGGCGTGCTCTCGGGGGCAAGCGATCGCAAGCACCAGCCGTACGGTCATCCCTCTAATCAAGCCTCATGAGGCATGGCGCAAATTTCTCTCGCCTGAGGCTTATAAGGTGCTGTTTGAGGAGGATACCGAGCGCCCGAGTACCAGTGCACTAAATTATGAGTATCGGGATGGTGTCTTTATCTGTGCTGCATGTTATTTGCCATTGTTTGAGAGTGCATATAAATACGAAAGCGGCACTGGTTGGCCTAGTTTTACCCAGCCTATTGCAGGTCATTTAGAAACTAAACGTGACTTTAAGATGATCATACCACGCACCGAATACCATTGCGCACGATGTGGTGGACACCAAGGCCATTTATTTAATGACGGCCCACCACCTCGCAGAGAACGCTGGTGCAACAATGGTGTAGCGCTACGATTTGTGCCAGATTGGAAACCACTACCAGCACTTAGGAGTTGATCCTGATAACCTTCAAAATATTTACTTTTCGCAAGATAGCTAGTAGCTATGTAATATTAGGCAGTGTAATGGTGTTTACCATACTTGTCGCGTGTGAACGAATAGACGCCCAAAACATGACCACATCTGACAACCAATCAACTAAGTCAACGATGGGTATTGCCACTTTCGCCGGCGGTTGCTTCTGGTGCACTGAGGCAGATTTCGACAAATTACCAGGAGTGATTTCCACTACACCTGGTTACATTGCAGGCACAGTAACCAATCCAACCTACAAGCAGGTATCTTCCGGCACAACCGGCCATATTGAGGCGGTGCAAGTGCGCTTCGACCCCGCCAAAACCAACTTTGCTAGATTGTTGGCTGCATACTGGCCGACAATCGATCCACTTACTCTCAATCGCCAGTTTTGCGATGGTGGTCCGCAATATCGAAGTGCGATCTTCTATCATAATTCTGACCAAAAGAAGAAAACCGAAGCATCCAAGGCTGAATTAGTCGCATCTAGACGTTTTAGTCAACCGATTGTGACCGAGATATTGCCTGCAACGACTTTTTATCCGGCGGAGGAGTATCATCAGAATTATTATGTTAAGAATCCAATTCGCTATGCATTCTACCGCAGTGGTTGCGGTCGGGATGGGCGCCTGGAAGAAGTGTGGGGTAAATAGTAATAACTACAAAATTACGAACTGATTAAAATGGCGGCATGTTACAAGAAATAATTAAGGAGTTACAAACATAAGCCTGTAACTCCTTAATTTTCTGATGGGTCGGATTTATTTATGGATTGAATTTGGTGATCTTCGTGCCCTGGATACCCGCTCCACCCATGATCCCTTTCTGATCAAAGACAAAGGCATAAATCCCTTTTCGGAGTGTAGTCGATGTCATATTCTTGCCAAAACCTTTGTTTACAACGACGAGACTTGGACCCATACCAAGCTCAAATCCAGAACTCTTTCTGAGATAAGATAATGAGTTACCATCCATAAAGAATAATGCATACCCAAACCCCTGGATACCAGCTTGAAACCCATAGGACGCCGCGGAGGAATTATAATATGCGACCGTTCTCCCTTTCATCATAAGTGTCCCATTACCAGCTTGGGCACCAAACCCGAAACCAGCTTTTAAAATACTAGGAAACACTAGGATTGCCGTAGCGTTTTTCTGTAGGTTCCTGGCGTCTTTGTTTGACTGGAGGAGTTTATTCAAGGAAGCCTTCGATTTCCTTTCTAATTTCCAGGCCTCTGAAGATTTGTAGGAAGTGGCCGTTGATTGGCAAGCTGCGAGGGTAACAAAGATAGCAAGAATACTACATGTCATTCCGAAATTATTTATTTTCATTTATCTTTTCCTTGACGAAATTTTTAAATCATTGATGCGTAATTCCTGCAAGTATATTCATGTAGCTTGCAACTAATAAATCGTTAATTCATCGTACATTACGATACACTAATAAGTCTGTTTTGGGTTGAAAGCAGCCATTTACCGATTTTCTTTCTGGAAATCTTTTTTGCTAAAATTGGATAAATAAAAGTGGGGTAGGTACTACATTGATAGGGGAGCGGCTCAACCAAGGACTAGGAGTACTCTTGCCCCTAATATGAATATGTCAGGGACACTGGGAAAAGTCGATTTTACTACTCTTGATTGCACAATAGCAGTTACCAAATATGATTACTACCAAATGATTAATACTCATCAGTAATCTTCATTATGCCTTTTGTATGTTCAACATGGAACATATTAAGTACATTCATTCCAAGCAACGGCTGATATAGATTCGGCATAATCATCGCCTTTACCTTCTGAATTGTAAAAATCCCAAAGGTCATTTTATCAATAATCGACTCACATTGCGTTGTACTTCCATTTGCTGTTTCGGCGTGAACCTTTTTCCCGCAAACCATCCCTGCTTTATAAGCAATTTCTTGAGGAATGCTTACATAACTAGCTCCCGTATCAATGTGAAAAACAAGCGGAACTGAGTTTGCCGAGCCTTGTGTCATGTAAGTGCCATTTGGCAACAAATTTATAGAAAAAGACGAAGGGATAGTTTGTTGGATCTTTGACTTCCAAGAAGAAAGTGTTGAAGATTTTTTTGGACATGATTGCTCCTGATAGGTGTATGCACCTTTTTCATTTTTGCATTTAAAAATGGTGTGTACATAGTCTGCGGGTTGAGCTGCCGCATAAGAGAATGTTTGGCAGGTCAACATTGTGACGACTGAAATGAGCGCAATCAGAGTTTTCATCATTTATGGAAGCCGTGTCTTATAACTAGTCGAAGCAGAATCATAGATTCTT
>QIFK01000236.1 GCA_003230615.1 Nitrosospira sp.
GGTTACAGGCTATAATTCGATTTCCGCCGCCTAGTGTCTGCTTTGTGCCAAAAGCGGATGTTCGTACTTCGGCTCAGAAGCTTCTATTTATAATTTAACTAGGCTTGATACTCATTAATGTAATTCCAGAAGATTGAGTACGGCCACTTCATCCTTTCGGAGAATGGCTTGGGGGTTTTTTCGCTCATATTTTTTCTGCGTAAGCGGCACATTAATTATCTGTCCCACGCGATATTTCTTTAATACCAGTGGATGCACGTAATAGCGTAAACAAACAGTTCGTGTATTGCCAAGGTGATTAGCCACCTGGTCGAGGGCACAACGAATATTGTGTTCTGCGTCGCGTTTTGAGCTAGCAATCCCGAAATCACGAAGAGCTACCGCAGCGAGCATGGTGCCGGCCCACGTTCGAACATCCTTGGCGGTAAAGTCACCACCAGTGATTGAGGCTAAGTATCCGTTAATGTCACCGGAGTCGATCGACTGAAATGTGCCATCGTCATCTTTGTATTGGAAGAGATGTTCCCCGGGCAAATCCTGACAACTTTGGATGATGCGTGCTAAACGATGATCGGTAAACGATATGGCGTGGTCCACACCACTTTTACCCGAAAACTCGAATGTAATTCTGCCGCCTTTTACTTTGGCGTGATGAGCCTGCAATGTAGTCAGACCGTAGGATTCATTGTCACGAGCATATTCCTCATTGCCTACGCGGATGAGTGTGGTCTCGAGTAAATAAAAGACGATCGCGAGCATCTTGCACCGATCGATGCATGAGCGTTGGAGGTCGCGCTCAACATGCTGACGAATCTTTGGAAGAACTTTACTGAACTCCAGGATACGCTCAAACTTAGACTCATCTCGAACCGCACGGTACTTTGGGTGATACCGGTACTGTTTCCTTCCCTTCGCATCACGTCCAGTTGCCTGAATGTGCCCATGAGGGCTAGGGCTGATCCACACTTCAGTCCAGGCAGGCGGTATAACGGCCTGTCTGATCCTATTAATTATTTTGAGATCGGAGATGCGTTGCCCAAGTTGGTTAAGATAGAAAAACCCTTTACCTGCGCCTCGCCGCCGAATGCCGGGTGACGTGTCCTTAACGTACCGAAGCCCGGCAGCCCGGGCTGACGCGATGAATTCGCTGTCGTCGTTCAACAATGCGCTGGTTCCGTAGAAAGTTGCGAAGATGTTGCTATAAAATAAAATGCATACAGCCCATGGTATCTGATAGAAACATGTCAATCAATCGGCATAGTTGCTTGAAAATTACTTGTTATGGTTGTTACATATTTTGGCTTTCGGTTGAAAGCACTTACTCGCCAATGTCTGCTTTGTGCCAAAAGCGGACATTCAGAACTTGCTGATCGAAAGCTCGGATATTTAGTGAAAACTTTTTAATCTAACTTAAAAAATTTATTGCGAATTCTACGCGTAATGTACCAGACTGAAAACACTACAATTGGTATCAATACACCGGTAACCAGTTCCGGATGGATTGGTAAGCCAGCTTCCTTGCCTGCTTTAGTTATGTACAAGAGCAGACTCACCACATAATACGAGATGGCAGCAATCGATAAGCCTTCAACTGTACGCTGTAGTCTCAACTGCAGTTCCTGACCATGAGTAAGCTTCTCAAGTAATTGCTGATTTTGTGTTTCGGTCTGTATGTTTACTTGCGTACGCAGCAGAGCACCTGTTTGCGAGATGCGTTCAGAAAGGGCCGTCATACGCTGTGCAGTCTCTTCAGTTTTTGTTATAGCAGGGGAGAGGCGACGCCACATGAATTCACCAATGATTTGTGTTCCTTGTATAGCTTTCTCTTTTAATTCGCTGATGCGTTGAGCTACTATTTTATGGTAGGCATGTGTGGCAGAAAAGCGGTACATATGTTCGATGGAGGTGCGCTCAATACGTGCCGCAAGAGAAATAAGTCTGTCAAGTAATTCTTGTTCGGAAGCAGCTTTAGCTTCCAGTTGGGTTGTGATTGTCAGTAATTGTTTCTCAGCGTTAGCCAGCTCAGGATCAATTTGTTTGGCTACAGGCAGTCCCCGCAATGCCATGATACGGTAGGTTTCGATTTCTAGTAAACGCTGAGCAACACGTCCTGACCTGGTAACAGATGATTTAGACGGTAGTATCACAAGTATTCTTTCAAAGCCACTTTCACGCAGCTTGAAATCTGTCACCACAAGGGAGTCACTGTTTCTACCGATAAGAGATGCTACTATCGGATGTTTGCCAAACCAGTTGCGTGCCGATGTTAACATTTCTTCCGGGTGTTTCAGGTCACCATGCACCATGGCTAGATTGATGGCTGCAATGGTTTGACCTGGAATCTTAGAAAACCAGTTTTTTGGTAAGGCTAAAGATGAAAGTAAATCAGGGTCTGTAGCGCCCAATTGTGCGTTCTCAGGTAAATGCTGTACAAGTGTATAACTGGTAAACTCTGTATGGCGCTCCCATCTCAGGGTACATTCCTGTAATTTCATGCGAAGAAAGTTATGCTGTAATAGCTCGATGTTTATTTCTTTCTGACCAGGTATACGACAAAGGTGCTCACACTCTTGCTCCAGTGTTACTTCATTATTCATTACAGCAATGTTCACCACCAAAGCAGGTACGTAGATTCTCTGGCTTGGGCGGGTATGTACTTCGTTATGCAATAAGAAGCGCTGTAAATCATCAGGAGGTAGCCAGTCGTGCTGAAAAAAATCGGTATTCTGAGTCATGTATAAAAGAGTAATTTAAGTGCTTATGATCCTAGTATATCTTAGATTTATCAGACATTAAGTTTTCCTTAAATTCAACATTATTTGTCATGAGATAATCAGAAGACCATAAGTTAGGAATTTTGCATTGAAACTATTTGGCCGGATAGGTTTTTTAAATGCCCTCTTTATGTCAGAAGCGAACATTCAAGTATGATAAGGCTATAGAGAAAAAAATTGATTCTTTCACTTGAACTAAATCAATTAAAAACCTATCCAGTTGAACGTCTGCTTTGTACCAAAATCAGACGTTCACTAATACCTACTTGATGCCAAAATGGACAGTCGCGTCTATAGCAGTCCAATAGCATCCAATAAATCTTCTGGTATATTTGCTGGTATCTTGAAAATAGAAAAAATGCAAATTAGCCTGTGGTAACGGTTACAGGCTACAGTTCGATTCCCGCCGCCATTGATAATAGGGTTATGATAAACATTCTAGATTGTTATTCGATTCCCGACGCTTCAAAATCGTCCTGAAAGTCTATAAAGGTCGAATACCTTATTTGAAGCGAGATATGGCTGAATTTATTGCTTCGCTTATATCATCCAGAGCCATCTCAATACCCAATTTCATATCTTCCCAAGCACTTTCGCTTGCTTGTTCGACCTCATGTAGCTTTTTGTGGGCTTCATCCCGTTTGCTGTGCAGTGTTTCAATTTGTTTACGGAACTCAGTTTGAACTTGCTCCTCAGTTTGATCTACTTTGGCAACTAGAGCATCTATTTCATTCTTACACTGATCTAGGCTCGAATGAATTTTGCGCACAAATTCGTCTCTTGTATTCATATTTTTTCTTTATAGGAAGTTAGAAATTAATTTGTATTACTTAATGAATTACACATGGCCATTATGTCACGTTACAATAAAAAAAGAATATCTATTCCAAAACAATCCAATAACAGCCAACCATCATTTAGGTGCTTGCAGATTTTATTTCTGAAAAACTTTTTCGCCAAAATAGAAAGGGCTTTTTTACAAATAGCGTCAAGGTAGGTTTAGGTAGTACCTCCGCTACGGAGGATGGAGTTTTTCCAGACTAGGTGTATCCTCCTATTTCCCCTTGTTGGAAAAGAACGCATATTATCTATTCGGTCGAATGTCTGCTTTGAGCCAAAAGCGGACACTCAAGCACGTATAAAAAACCCCAATCTAGTCGAGGCATTTCTGTTTGCTGACTTCTTTACACATTTTTCTTTCCACTTGTGAATCCAGTTAATTCAATCCACTCACTTCAACAACTTTAAAACCTGCATCCTTAACTGCATTTTTTACATCATCTTCTTTTAGGTCTTTTCCTTCTTTCAATGTGACA
>QIFK01000055.1 GCA_003230615.1 Nitrosospira sp.
AATTATGCAAGCGGGCATTCAGGGGCTTTAGTGGAAAGCATATTACTTAATCCGACTCGGATAATATCAAGTCCATTTTAATCGGTCAAGTTTAAAATACGTTATAAATTATACTCGAAGCGCTGTATTTTTCCCTGGTATTCATCTATTTTTTTTCCCATCTTTGTCTACTCTGTCCAACAAGGAAAACAATTATATTGTGACATTTTTGATGTGGCGTAAGAAATTACTTTCTCTTCTTTATTCTATTTCATATCTATTTGGGTAAATAGAAATTTGGAATTCATCTAACATAGTAGAAATCATTTCTTGCTACATCTGCTAACATCCACCCCTAACTATTGGGATAGCTTGCTCAGATTATGTAGGGTAATTTTACAAGCAGGAAAAAAATCCAGGAATTCAAAACGCACCTCACCATAACCACAAACCATAAAAAAACGCCTCCGATTTTACTGGAGGCGTTTTAACATGACTACTTAATGGATTACGGCTTTGTTGCGTAACCCTTTCTCTTGTCGTTGTTACCTGCAATGTGTGGACTCCATGGGGCAGCCTTAACAGGGCCCTTGGTTTTCCATACTACATTGAACTGGCCGTCAGCGCGTATTTCAGCGACGTAGACCGGTTTCCACAAGTGATGGTTCTTTTCATCCATCTTGATGGTAAATCCATCTGGTGCTGCAAATTTTTGCCCACCTACAGCAGCAATCACTTTGTCAACATCAGTGGTTCCAGCTTTTTCCACAGCTTGCTTCCACATGTGCATACCAACGTATGTGGCTTCCATCGGGTCATTGGTCACAACACTAGCAGGATTCGGCAAGTTGGCTTTCTTGGCCCAAGCTTTGTACATCTTGACGAATTTTCTGTTCGCTGGATTCTTCAGCGTCTGGAAGTAGTTCCATGAAGCAAGGTGACCCACCAGCGGTTTGGTATCAACACCACGCAACTCTTCTTCGCCCACCGAGAAAGCAACTACCGGTACGTCAGTGGCTTTCAAGCCAGCATTACCCAGCTCTTTATAGAAAGGTACGTTGGAATCGCCGTTGATGGTAGAGACCACCGCAGTCCTGCCGCCTCTTGCAAATTTCTTTATGTTGGCAACAATAGTTTGGTAATCACTATGACCGAACGGAGTGTATGCTTCATCAATATCTTTGTTCGCAACACCCTTCGATTTTAGGAACGCACGTAGGATTTTATTGGTGGTACGAGGATAAACATAATCGGTACCAAGCAAGACCCAGCGTTTAGCACCACCGCCTTCCTCGCTCATTAGGTATTCTACAGCCGGGATCGCTTGCTGGTTAGGCGCAGCACCGGTATAGAACACATTATATTCTAGTTCCTCACCTTCGTATTGCACCGGGTAAAACAGCAAACCATTCAGCTCTTTAAATACAGGCAGCACTGATTTGCGCGAAACTGAAGTCCAGCAACCAAATACTACATCGACCTTGTTAACTGCCAAAAGCTGACGTGCTTTTTCAGCAAATAAAGGCCAATTCGAAGCCGGGTCAACTATCACAGCTTCCAGTTGCTTGCCCAGTACGCCGCCATTGGCATTGATGTCGGCGATGGTCATGAGCGCTGTTTCTTTTAATGCAGTTTCAGATATGGCCATCGTACCCGATAGCGAATGTAAGATGCCTACCTTGATAGTATCAGCAGCGTAAGCATTAGCACCTATCACGCTAAGCGAGGCTGCAATGGCAAGAGATTTAATAAAATGGCGACGTATCATAATGTATTACTCCTCCCTGAGAGTTAAGCAAACTAAATTGTTTATTTGAATCTAAAATACAAACTTCTACAACTGTATACTTGTAACGAGACGCTAAACATCTATTGTTCGGCGCCATCTAAATCTATACGTAACATTAGAACATACGAGCAGCTAGACGTGCTGATTAGCAACATACATGAAACAAGCTATTCTGTCCAGAAGTTATCGAACCATGGTACCAATTTAGCGTCCAACACTAAAACTTACGCTCTAACAAAGCCCTAAAACGAGTAAGGCTGATTATGAACTTAAAAAAGATTTCAATCTCCCAGCTTACATTCTTGATGCAAGCAGTAGTGCTATGTGAAGTAAGTAAACGAATGATAAGATATGCTTAAGGTAGCAAAATGTCGTACGACTGCCAGCGCGTTTGATAATTTTGACTTTTATATTTTATAGGATGTTAACCAGCGAGGGCATTCTGCAACAAGATCTTAATTTCTTTGTCTCATTAGAGAAGCAGGTTTGGGAAGCGTTGAAAAATGGAGATACATGCGCAGACTCAGATCTACTTTCGGACGACTTCCTCGGTGTCTATGAGTCGGGTTTAAGCACCAAAGAAGATCACCTGGCACAGCTTAAAGATGGGCCTGTTGTTTTGGACTATAAGATTAGGCAAGCAAAACTATTGCAACTTGGCCCAAAAATTGCAAGTCTCACTTATTCAGCAACTGTTATCTTCGTAAAAAATGAAACACAAGATACTCAAAACCTATATTACATTACTTCAATCTGGGCATATCGTCACAATAAATGGGTAAATATTTTCAGCCAGGATACTAAGGGGAATGTACATAAATGATCTATACGCTGCAAAAATCGTACGTCGGTTTTTCTTATGCAAAGCACAATATTTATGAAAAATAAATATTGGATTATTACTATATCCCTTATTTTTACACTTGTTGGATGTAGCCATGTACTGGAGAGAAACACTCATGTATCGAGAACAATAATAAATACAAATAATATCGAATCAATTAAGGAAAAACTGTATGCTCAGTACGCTCAATGGAAAGGTGCTAAGTATAAACTTGGAGGGCTAAACAAAAATGGTATCGATTGCTCCGGGTTTGTTTTTGTTACATTTAAATCTAAATTAGGCATAGCTTTACCGAGGACAACAAGTTTACAAGTAAAGACTGGAAAGTATATCGAACGAAACAAACTACAAGCAGGTGATTTAGTTTTTTTTAAGACTGGTCGGTCTTTTAGGCATGTTGGTATCTATTTGGAGCATGACAAGTTCTTACATGCATCAACAAGTCTAGGCGTCACGATTTCTAAGTTGGATAATCGCTATTGGAAATCCAAGTACTGGAAAGCAAAAAGAATTAAGACATAACAAATCACTTGCAGGGATACTGACTCTGAGGAGGAATTTTAGGGTGCCTCCTCCAGAAACTGCCTGGATTAGGAGCAGTTTGCCTGCTGGAGAGGTACCGGTCGACTACACTAGGGAATTAAACCTAATGGCCTCCTTTTGATAAAGGGAGAGATCAAAAAGGAGGGCTTGTACTCCCCGTTGCGGGGTATGAGCAATAGATAGCTTATTATCAATTTAGTTCACTTGAGACAACAAATAATTAATGCCTTTCTTTCTACTGCTTTGCCATAAAAAACCCTAGCAACCTCTCCAAGACCTTCCTCACACCTGCCTTAACCGTATACTAATTAGGCAGGAACATAACTTCAATCCTTTGTGACTACTTTTTCAAGCCAACCTTTCAATTGATTCAATCCCTCTCCCCCCAAGCCATAGGCGTCACCTATATCCTCCCTCCCCCAACCTCCTATATCGTCTTGGATAGACTTAGGCGCGTTAGTATGTCTTAATCTGCCCCTCATTGTATGTCGTAGCTCTTGAGTCGTCTTGCCTATACCTAATGATCTAATCCACTTATTAAGGGTGTCAGACGCGTAATTAGCCTTACATTCAATTCCATTAGTGTAGCGAGGAAAAGCATAGCGTTGTCCTTTCTTGGCTGACTCTACAATCCTATAAGCTGCCCATAGAGAAACACCAACTAAAGGAACATTTCTTGTACTGTATTTAGTCTTAAGCGGCCTCCAAAAATGGGGTTTGAAGGACACGTAAGAAAAGCCCACATTCAAGCGTAGATCACTTAGTGCCAACCCAGTTACTTCAGAAAGACTGCACCCTAAGTCAATCTGTAGAGCAAGTAACCATCTAATATCATCATTCTTTCTCTTACATTCATGTATGAGGGTGGAAAGCTGGGTAGAATCAAACGTACCCCGTATCTTTGAATCCTCACCCAACCCCGGTATTCGTAATTTCATGAATGGATTGGCTTGGGAAAGCTCTCGTTCAATAATGACAACGTTAAACACAGCTTTTATTACACTGATGTGTCGTTCTACAGTTGTAGTTTTAGAACCCCTTTCAAGTTCCTTTGAAATAAATTCATTAGTATCAGCTCTGACTATCTGAACAAATTCCTTGTCTCCAATGACCTCTATCAATCTATTCCAAGCTCTGCGGGCATATGTGCAAAACTTGTCATTATTCTTTTTAGCATGTCCATTCAGATAAACTTCTAGGGCATCACTAAGGCGAAACTTAGGTTCTTCTTTAATTAGTCGTAATGCTTCTACTTCAACGGGATCTAAGAAGTCCTCTAAGCCCGAATTTAAGTAGGCGTCTTCATCCCCCTGAGCGTAGGCTTCTCTCTTCTGCTGAAGCGTATCTACGAATTGGTCAATGCC
>QIFK01000142.1 GCA_003230615.1 Nitrosospira sp.
AAAGGTTTCCAGCACTACCGGGATTCGATTGTAACCTTGCGCTGTAAGGTTTATGAATTCAGTTTCGGTCATGATAAAACTTCAATAAAACAAGAGGAAAAGAATACGATTATATGGGGTACTAGGCACGCCAACTAAGCCGATAGCTGAGGATCCAGCAAAACACTGTGTATAAATATTACATACTTTAGTTCCACTATTTTTGTAGTTCATAACGATCTCTTGATCAGTTGCACTGCATCGTAAATGGACGGAATAATGGCGTCACAATCTAGTTCAAGAATATCACGCCCTTCGTTGTAGCCATACGACACGCAAAAAACATAGCACCCTGCTGCGCGTGCTGCCACGGTATCGTTGAGCGAATCACCGATCAGCAACATTTCATGGGGCAGAATCCCGAATAGCTTACAGGCATGCTGCAATGGCATTGGATCTGGTTTCTTTTTTGGTAGACTATCACCAGAGAGGACAATATCGAAATAATCTAACAGACTGGTAGCACGCAGCAGGGGTAAAGTGAAGACCTCAGACTTGTTAGTGATACAAGCTAATTGAAAACTAGCTTCCTTCATAGCGGCTAGCCCATCTACTACCCCCGGATAGGGATGCGTGTTGATACACAAGTTTTTCTCGTATTCGTGCTCATAAATTGTCATCGCTCGAGAAAATAGTCCGGTGTCTGGCTCACCGTCAAGACTGTTTTCAAGTGATTTCTTAACCAGATTCTGTATGCCTTTGCCTATGTAAGATTGAATAGTCGCAAGTGGTAGTTCTGCTCTGCCTAATTCTCGTAACATTATGTTGGTCACGTTAGCAAGATCGCCCGCCGTATTGAGCAGCGTACCATCCAAATCAATCATAACGGCCTTGACCATCAAGGGAAATTCTATTTGAGTTGGAGAAGGTTTAGTATAAGGGTAGAGACTCTTATTCATACTACGTTATACTCTCTCCCAAAAATCTGAAAGAAAAATAATACTGGATTCTTTCACTAAACAACTATAACTAAACCTTGGCTAGTTCTGCTCTTAATGCAGCCACTACCGTATCATAGTGGTGCGGATCGCTGTCTTTACGCGCACTAAAAATTGCAGAGCCAGCAACAAAGGCGTCAGCTCCAGCGCGGGCAATATCGGCAATATTATCCTCTTTCACCCCGCCGTCAACTTCCAGAAGAATCTTCTTGTCACAAGAATCAATACGCTTGCGAACCGCTTTTAACTTATTCAGTGCTTCAAGAATGAATTTCTGCCCACCAAAACCAGGATTCACTGACATAATTAGGACAAGGTCAAGCTTTTCAAGCACATGGTCGAGATAATGTAACGATGTTGCAGGATTGAATACTAGGCCAGCCTTGCAACCCTGTTCCTTTATGAGGCCTATAGTGCGGTCAATGTGCTTAGATGCTTCCGGATGGAATGAAATAATGTTGGCTCCTGCCTTTGCAAAATCAGGAATGATACGATCTACTGGTTCCACCATCAGATGTACGTCGATAATTGCATTGGTGAGCGGACGAATTGCCTCGCACACCAAAGGACCGATTGTTAAATTAGGAACGTAATGATTATCCATCACATCGAAATGGACAATGTCTGCACCCGAATTGACAACGTTGGTAATTTCTTCGCCTAATTTAGCAAAGTTTGCAGAAAGAATGCTTGGAGCAATAAGATAATTGGCCATTAATATTTTCCTCAAAATCAGGAACGCTATTTTAACCGTAAAAGGTTCTCTAGTGGCTATTTACTTCAGATCATATGCTAAAATTCAACCTGCTTTACTTATGCAAGAACATGTTTTACAAACTCTACCCTTGCCGTAAAGCGAAAAATAGTGTGCAATACGGATATGGTTGAAGATAAGAAATATGAAATTAATGTAATAGTTCGCACTGCCTATCTTCCTGAACAGTCAGACGAGGCAATAGACCACTATGTGTTCGCCTATACTATCACCATCGCTAACACTGGTATGGTCGCTGCTCGGCTCATCAGTCGCCACTGGATTATTGTGGATGGGAGAAACGATATTCAGGAGGTACGTGGATTAGGAGTAGTAGGCGAACAGCCTCTACTAAAGCCTGGTGACAGTTTCGAATACACAAGTGGCACAGCCATCTCCTCCCCAGTTGGATCAATGAAAGGCAGCTACCAAATGGTGGCTGAAGACGGCCTCCGTTTTGATGCGCCCATTCCCGAATTCACCCTGAGTGTGCCAAGAGTGCTACATTAAAAATCATCCTGCTTGTACATTCAGGAAAAAATGATGACCGTAACCAACAATGTGAAACAATGTATAGAAAATAATCTAGAGATACTTTTAATTCCCAGGCAATCTGCTATTAACCATATTTCTTTCTATTATATCTACGGTGGCGATGAAGGCGTTTTTCTTCAGCTTCGCTGAGAGGTGCAGGCTTCTTGTTAGCATAAGGGTTGCGACTCATTTTAAACTCAACCCGCAGTGGCGTTCCCTCTAGTTGGAATGTTGTACGAAATTTGTTTTCTAGGTAGCGCTGATACGTTTTCGGTACATGATTAAGAGCGCTTCCATGAATCACTATCAATGGTGGGTTGGAGCCACCTTGATGAGCATATCGTAACTTGGGACGGAACATGCCAGCAAGCGGTGGTGGCTGTTTTTCTACCGCTGTTAAGAGTGTGCGTGTAAGTTTTGGGGTAGACAGTTTTGCCATCGCAGCGGCATATGCAGAATCAATTGATGGAAATAACCCCGTCATGCCGCTACCTCGCAATGCCGATATATAGTGTGGTCTGGCAAAACTTAGGAGAAATGCAAGTTTCCTGGAAATCTCGCGCTTGATAGTTTCACGCTGATAATCATCCAACCCATCCCACTTATTCACAACTAATACCAACGCACGCCCCATCTCTAATATAAATCCGGCTATATGTGCGTCCTGTTCAGAAATTTCGTTTCTCCCATCCAGCACAAGCACCGTCACATTGGCGCCTTCTACGGCTTGCAAGGTTTTAACTACTGAGAACTTTTCTATAGTCTCTAATACCCTACCACGACGACGCAAGCCAGCAGTATCGATTAAGGTGTAGTGACGATTGTTACGCTCAAAATCAATATTGATACTATCGCGAGTAGTTCCAGGTTGATCAAACGTAATCACACGATCCTCGCCCAGCAACGTATTCACCAACGTAGACTTACCGACGTTGGGTCGACCCACGATGGCAATCTTCGGGTGCTTGTCTTTTTCTCCATCTTCTTGTCGTTCGGGGAAACCTACCAGTGCCATATCTACTAACTCACTTACATTATCCCCGTGAGCAGCAGAAATGGCACAGGGTTGACCTAGACCCAGTTCGTGAAATTCAGCGGTAATGACAGATGCCGCCATTCCTTCAGTTTTGTTTACTACCAGAACAATTCTTCGTCCTGTCTTCCGGAGTTGGTCGGAGATAATTTTGTCTTGTGATACTAGTCCCTGTCTTGCGTCGACGATGAATAACACTACATCAGCTTCATCCACCGCTTGCATTGTCTGCATTGCCATTTCATGCAGGATGCCTTCCTTTACTACTGGCTCAAAACCACCGGTATCCACTACCAAATAAGATTTATCGCCCAGTTTACCGTGACTGTAATGACGATCACGCGTCAAACCTGGGATATTTGCAACAATTGCATCACGGCTACGGGTTAGCCGATTAAAAAGAGTTGACTTCCCAACATTGGGCCGTCCAATTAATACGAGAATAGGTTTCATGGTTTCAAGTTATTGCCACAGAGAACATCCACCTCTCTTCTCCTACTGAAGAAAAAATGTTGTCTTCTACAATGTATGAATTTTTCCGAATTGTGTCTACTGAATGCTGAACGCGTAAAGTCCACCATTAATAGTTTGTACCACTAAACCATTAGGCACATGCTCAGGACGAGTAAGGATGGCACCTCCATCAGTCTCAGATTGAGAGACAATAGTACCATCATCATATTTTAGGATCGTCACATAACCCTGAGAATCTCCCACCACTACCTGGGAACCATAAACAAAAGGCGCAGACAATTTATTG
>QIFK01000108.1 GCA_003230615.1 Nitrosospira sp.
TCC
This sequence comes from Nitrosospira sp., assembly GCA_003230615.1. Taxonomy (GTDB): domain Bacteria; phylum Pseudomonadota; class Gammaproteobacteria; order Burkholderiales; family Nitrosomonadaceae; genus BJGV01. The sequence continues at coordinate 4 of QIFK01000108.1, forward strand.
ATACACGTTTCCAGTTCTTGATCGCCTTTTCACGGCTGATGGCCGATTCCATTGTTTCGTGCGCTTCATACCAAACAAGCCTGTCTACACAGTACTGTTTGGTAAATCCTTCAACGACATGTTGCTTGTGCTCCCAAACCCGCTTCACCAGATTTGACGTTACGCCTGTATATAGCGTCCCGTTTCGTTTGCTCGCCAGCAGATATACACACGGTAGTCTTTCCATACAGACCTCCCTGTCCGTACTTCAGAATTCAGGCCTCGCCGGAATTACGAGGTTACTATAATCTGGCTTTCCTGCTCCATCCAGCCATTAAATGCCTTACAATGGTCTGAGGAAGTTTAGCATTTCCTAAATTAGGGAATGCTAATCGGCCATTCTCGACCCGTCCTTTTGCGTTTCATTAAGAAGTAAATGCTAATTGATCTATATCAACCAAACGTAACATTCAGTGGTAGTGCGGCTGAAATAGCCCACGCTTAAATTTAACGGTAGGAGGCAACCTTTTCCAGTCCTTTAGTCGTTTCTTACATGGGCAATGACGTTAAGAGAAAGAGCGACCCATAGGCGATCTTGTAATTAAAGTTTGCACTCCTCCAGGTCGGCAGCCTTCGGGTCGTTTTTTTATCTCCATGAACGGCAAGTTGGCTCTAGCTTGGCCGGGTCTTGTTTCACCATAATAATAGGCTTCTAATCACCCTTGAAATAATCGGGTTATGGTGTACGCTTTAATAGGTCACCTGAATCACCCAATAATTGACAATATGTATTAGTCGCATATCAGCATAAGGAGAATAGCAATGTCAGATGAAAACAATACCGTTCGTCCCGTTGTTGTCACAACAACGAAAAGTGTTGGAATATCTATTATTCTTACTGTCCTGTTTGGATCCTTAGGGATGTTTTACTCCACTGTGTGGGGCGCAGTCATAATGACTATCCTTTCAATTATCGTAGGCATAGCAACTGTAGGTATAGGTCTTTTGGTAACCTGGCCAATATCCATTATTTGGGGGGCAATGGCAGCATCGTCATACAATAAAAAATTGCTTGTTGCTGCTGGGCAGCAAGTTTAGTTGGAGAGATGCTCGCACTTGTGTTGTGGCCTGTCTCTGATGGCAATGTATTTGCTGTTATCCACACTCCAGAGTACAAAGGGGGCAGAGAAATTTATTTTAATCCCTCTGACAAAAATAACTAATTAAAGGTTTGGCTTGCGGAGGAAGTACCCATGAAATCCAAGTTTCAATTTGCAGGCGTTTTGATATTACTTTTAGGTATATCAATACCGCTAACGCCTTACGCCGCAAATAGTCCATCCAAATTTGACATCGTAGGCCTGTACCTGGGCATGCCGTTGAATGATGCTAACGCGTTGCTGAAAAATTACAAACCACCTATGCAAATTAATGAAATGCCGGCGGACATTAGTAGTATACGCGGTTCACGGATTAAAGGGCTTCGCTATCTCTTTAGCCTCACTGCGTCGCAAATACGCACTCACAGTACACCCACAGATGAAAAGATAACGCTAAACGGTTATGCGCCACCAAATGATGCAGCGGTAAGGTATATAAAACGATATCAGCACATTGGAAGCCAGCCGATGCTTCATACAGACCTTAGAAAAATGCTGGTTGAAAAATACGGTAGCCCGACACTTGAATCTCCACCTGATGCTAGTGGTCGAAGCGCGTATTACACAATGGCCTGGGTCTTCAAGCCAGATGGTAGCCCGCTAACTCAAAAGAAAGCCGTAAATTCCTGCATTAAATCTGAAAATATCCTTCTTTCAAGCATGTCAGAGGCTGAAAAATATCATAAGCAATGCGGGGTCACCTTATTCGTCCAAATGGGTACTGGGCATGCAGGCCCAAAAGAGCATTACATGATCAATAGTTATTCTATAACTCTGTATGACGTCAACAAAACACTTAAGATGAATCAAAAAACTGTTGACTTCTCTATTATAGAAGCCAAAAAGCTCGAGGAGGAAAGTATAAGGAAAGCTGCGGGAGCTAATAAGCCACGGCTATAGGCAATCTATGCATGATTGCCGAGCAAATACTGTTATTGTAACGTAAGCAGTCACGCGAGTGGAAAGCAGAGCAAGCAAGAAAACAGGAAAATAGAGGCGGGCTTGACGATTTATAAACGGCGTGGATTCAAAACAACACGACTGAATTATTGCTGTTGGATAATAGCCAAGGAGTTGATATGCCCCTGAAGCATTTCGTATCATTATCCCTGATCTTGTTAGTCGGCATTGCACCCGCTTTTTTGCATGCAGCGGGCGACGCCGATGACTTCTATGAAATGAAGGTGGGTGGCGACAAGATGCTCACGATTCTGGAATCCTTGCCCTATGCATCTGAAGGCAACGGGCCCACTATGTATTTTTTTGAATACACCGAATGCCCTTATTGTCAGGCGATGTATCGTGATTTTAACGGTAAGGATGTAGGTATCGAATTTCGTCGGATGTTTTTTCCTGTTAGTAATCGTACTGCAGCAGAAACAGCAGCACTTGGGAAATCGCGAGACATTAATGACTATCATGCGTTTATGGAAGGACGAAAACGAGCTCCCGCGTTCGATAAAGATAATGAGGCTATTAAAGCCTACAACGCCATTATCACAGCCGGAACAAAAGAACTTCCCCGGATATTGAAACAGAATGGATGGCCGTTGGAAGGATTTACCTTCCCGCAGTATTTCTGGGTTGAAAATGGACGGGTATTTGCGAATGCAGGATATACAAAGCCATCTCTGGAAAGAGCTATACAGCGGGTTAAAGAAGGGAATCAGAAATCAGCGAAGGGTGCTAAAATTATATCGAAATCACAAAATAAAACAAAATCACACAATGCCAAATTACAGAATGCTGTTGTAGGGGGTATCAAACTTGGAATGACGCCAGAACAAGTGGAAAAAATATTCAGCGGGTCACCAAAGAAATACAAAGTAGGTATTAATAATCTCAGCGTCCACGGCAATAATTTTGTTGGATCAATAACGGCCAGTTTGGATGACTTTATGGTTATAAAGTCATTGGGGGGAGGTGCCTCCGATTTTCTGTCGGTTGAATTTGCACCACCGCCGCATGAGAATATTGTTGTGGCCGTCTCTCGCAATCGCAGGTTTGGACTTAATGAACAGGCTCCGCCGCATAAGGTTGAAGCCGCAATTTTTGATAAATACGGACCACCGGACCACCGACCAAAAGATATTTCCGGCGTTACTGACAGGTATGTTTGGCGTGACAGGCCATCAGCTTGCGATGCGACGGGGAAGAGGGATGGCCCAGCGGTTGGGGATATATATCGGAACGCCAATGCAAGACGTTTTAGAGACGGTAGCGCGAATTGCCCCGTGTTCATGTTCATCAAAAAACGGAATGGAAGAAATATAAAAACAAATAAATATGACTATGTGTATTCGATGGACACAATACTGGCAGATTTTCCAACGATAGTTGAGTCAAATAGAGAATTGTCCGAGGTGACTCGAAATATTAACGAGAGAGAATCGCTCGAACGTGCGAAAAAATCTGTTCCTACAGACTTATAATTATATAAGGATACATATGACATGAAAACTATGACTGCCATGCGATTAGGGACAATTTTTATTGTCTTGCTTACAGCTTCGTGCACGAAAACACCTGAAGAATTGATTGTGGGTAACTGGCAGGGACCCGAAGGAACGGGGTCTATTGAATTTTACCAGGATGGAGGCGTAACCGTGAGGATCCCAGAAGAGAAAGCTCCAGTGCCAGGAATTGATAGCATAAGTGGGAACTGGACCATTCTTGAAGATGGAAAATTAAAAATGGATCTCTCGCTAATGGGTGAGTCAACGACACAAATCGGAACAATTAATTTCCCCGATCAGAATAAATTGGATATTACTAACGAGAAAGGTGTCGTCGATCCTTTCACAAGGATAGCAAGTCCAAGTGATTCCATTAGCCCTAAAGCTTCCGCTTCCACTAGTGTTGTCGGCGTATATGGTGGCAAAAGCTGTGTGTACCAAAAACTGGAGTTTAAAGAGGGAGGAAAGCTGTATATCAGTGTGGCCGGCATGGAGATTCCAGCAGAATATGAAGTAGATGGCAACAAGGTTCTTTTTTCAGATGGACAAGGAAGAGGAATCGTGTTCACGAAGGAAGGGAATGCACTTTTTGGTGGAATTGCGGGAATTTGTACAAAGCTTTGAATTTGGACTTAACTTGGCCGGTTAAAGACTAACGGTACCCATGGCATGGATTCCGGCATACGCCGGAATGACGTGACCGGTTGATGATCAGTAGGACGGGAGTT
>QIFK01000225.1 GCA_003230615.1 Nitrosospira sp.
GTCAAGGCAAGATAAATAGCGGCTTCTTGATTGGAAACATCCACGATTTCGAGCGTGAGCAACACCTTGACGTTATTCGGTAACAAATTCAACAATTCCATGATCCGCTGCAAGTCGTCGTCCAATGTCGGCGGAGTTATCATTTGAATTGTTATCGACAATGATGATGGCATCTGCAGGAGGCTCCTGTGCTAAAACTGAGAGTACGGCTCTCTCAATTGTTTCAGATTTGTTATAGCAAGGAATTACAACAGTGCATGAATGTGGAGCAGAAAATACTTGAATGGCATCATCATATACCTTGCGAATAAGACCTGCAACATTTTCCCATGACCATTGACTAGCCATTGCCATTCCATTCTTGCCTAGGATAGTTCTGTGCTTAATACAATAGTCAAGTCCTGTAGCCAAATCTTCATAATCACCTGGTCTGGCCAAATAACCATTGATTCCATGTTCAACTAGCTCAATAGTCCCTCCATGCGCAAAACCAAGAATTGGTACTCCAGCGGCCATTGCCTCAAGAGTACCAATCCCAAAAGTCTCCTCAACTGTAGCAAGGTATACTTGCGAAATTTTGACAACTTCTCGCATAGTGTCATGGTCAAGCAAGCCAGTAACTCTGATATTTGGAGTTGGTTCATCATTGCTGAATGTAGAAAGAAAAAGCTGTGACGGTCTTCGTTTGGCTAATTCATGAACTGCCAATGGGGTACAAACGTCGGTCGGCCGATTTTTATTCCAAAGAACAAAATTCTCATGAGTATCACTTTTCCATTCATCAGTATCAATACCATGTGGAATAACCCAAGGATTAAAATGCATATCACGACGAAATGTTTCAGCTACCCACTGAGATGGAACAGTGACCCCATCGGCAAGTCGTATATTATTAAGTACCAGGCGATTCCCATGAGATTCCCAATCCTCAACATTGTAATGCGCTGACCAATATAAACCATGACAATGTTCTACGAACGGTCGTCCGCCAGGTGGTTTAGCCATACCGGCATGAATAGCAACAAGATCGAAATAGTCTGCATCTGGCTCTACAAGTCTTATACCAACTTTCGGTAAATATTCCGCATACTTTGCAACAATCGTAGTGATACCAGACGGACGCTGCGCTTCGAGCGTACCAGGACTTGGCACCATTGCGACTGTGAGATCAGTCATCACTTTCTTGCTCCGATTTCCCTAGAAATCGTTTGATCATTCCGAAAATAACACCTTCGCGCCGCTCAAGTTCTTGTTCAACCCGATATGACACAAAATCCATAATCTCACCAAAGGGAACTCTACTGGGTTCATCTCCAGGTAGAGGTGGAATTTCAAGACTAATAGCACGGCAAGCCATATTTAGCACAATAGTTTGCTGCTGAATAGCAGAAGTCTGAGCCTCTATAGCATGACGCTGCTTACGTGTCTCTACTGCATTTGCGATAGAGGCCAATGCGCGAATCCATTCTAGTTCTGTACTAGCCGGATCGTACGTTACAAAATCTTTTTTAGGGAAGTTCTCTACAGCAACCATCGCTGTTTCAAGGCAATTCATTCGTCGTTCTTCTCCTCTTCGTAAATAAAACCAATATGCAGCGCCCAATAACCAAAGTTAAGTTGCGCATCTCTAATACAAGCCTCAGCCTTAGAATATCCTCTCTCTCTTCCGGTACCATCATGAGGATTTATAATCGCCATTCGGTCAGCAATGATACCGATTGCATCATATATTTTTCGATCTGATTGTATATTGTCATCATCCATAAAATTAGTCCCCCGTTGACGGCAATTCCTGAAAACGAATTACTTTGCCATCCACTGGATTATTAGCAGCAGTTCGCCAAGGTTGCTCAGCGTAACCACTCCGCCACTGGCATATCTGCCATTCTCTTATTGAAGGGGTCTGGATCAATACGAGGTAGAAATCGCTCATCATCTCGTTGGAACGACTCATTGAAGTAGGGACCGGAGCCTTGACTATCTTTTGACACTTCGACATATGGACCATGTTCCTCTTCGCTAAGTTTCGTATAGGCAACAACAAATTTCATTTTACTACAATAGCAACAAACCTTAACATCGGAAGATCTCACATTTAAGGCACTTTTCATTTCACCAACATAGTGCCAACAATGCTCATGTTGAACTGGTATAATATCCGAAGAGGCTTGAGTACTACATTCAACAACTACGGCGGTTGGCCGTCTACCTTTCATATTTTTCCCCTTAAGCATTTATAAGAATACCTTCCAAGGTACTCACGGCATTCAAAATATCTTTTTTAGAAAGCCCCTCATGGCAACCAATATAAAAACCATAATGATTGATATGCTTTGCATTTGGAAAATCATTTTCATCATACTCGTAACATGGTTGATTAGTCAGTGGCATCATCATGCGCGCCTCAATATTACGATTATTTAGAGCTGCAATAACATCTCTCGACCACATACGCGTACAGACAAGAGGTAGTACCATGTAATTATCGACATCATCACCGATGCCTCGTCTCGGTAATTGAAGTACGCCAAGGGAAGATAGTTTTAGATTATATAAATCCACATTCTCTCTGCGCGCATTTCTATTTTTTTCCCAATGCTCCAACGCCTCTATGCCGAGTGCGGCCTCAAGTTCTGTAATACGAAACGAGTGGCCTATATCTGAGAATCTAAATATACGCCCTAGTTGAGACGGTTCATAGACTTCTCCTGCTGGCAGTTGATCGATATCAATACCATGATTAACCAAACTACGAATCTTTAAGGCAATCTCTTTGTCACTTGTTGTACAAAAACCACCAACTCCAGTAACAATATGGTGACCAACATAGGTGGAAAAACAGCCAACATGACCTATTGAACCTACATGCTGACCTCTAGATTCAGCACCAAAAGCTTCACAGCAATCCTCTATAATGACAAGATTATGAAAGTCAGCAAGCCGTACCATGCCTGGCATGTCACATGGATAGCCGAATAAATGTACCGGCAGCACCCCTCTTGTGCGCTCCGTGATAGCTTTTGTCACATCTTCGGGGTGCATGATATAGGTGAGAGGGTCTACATCAACCAGGACTGGCGTCAAGCCGCAATGCAGAACAGCATTGATGGTGGCTACAAATGTAAGAGCTGGGCAAATAATCTCATCACCATCTTCCCACCCACGCAGTTCTTTCAATGCTTGTATAGCGACAATGAGTGCGCTAGTACCACTATTGCAAAGTATGGTGTGTCTAACACCAATAATACTAGATACAAGTTTCTCCATCTGGACAGACATAGGTCCATAACTTAAACGCCCAGAACGAAGAACCCATAAAATTCGCCTTTCGATATTTCTGTTCGACTCAAAATAACCAAGTGTTAACTTGTCAGACATATATTTCCTCGCTTTAATAATTCCTCTACCGTGTAAATTTTTCGCTCTTTATTTACATAGTGAGTTCTCTATGTAAATTTTTCGCCCTTTATTCACATAGCCTAAGCAAGAGCGCACAAGAGGGGGCGCGGACAGATACTCCAGAAGGAAACACCTGGCGCCTCTCTTCAATTAGCCAGGTGTTTCCTTCTGGTAGGGGGAGTAATTAGAGATCTCTGATTAGTTCATCATCTACGGGTTTGAAATTCTCTACATCGTCCAGGAATTTTATTATATCATCAGGTAAATTGCCTTCGTAGTATTCCATAATTGACTTTTCAAGTTCCTCAAGTGGTACATCTGCTAGAGGATTGGCCATAAAGTGATACAGATAGCTATATGTGGCTTCAATAAGTTCAGTATTGTCAATTTCCAAAACGTGAGCTATTACCGCACCTACCGTTAGACTCACTAACATTTTCTTTTCTGCCTTTCCTCTCAACATGACGAAATGTCGTCATGCAGGCCTCGAATTCCTTATCTAGTAGACTGTCCATTTTAGTCAATACGAAACGATAGTGATCGGAAATTGTGATCAACCCCATAAAACGAAGTTCGGCCAATAACATTGCCACC
>QIFK01000022.1 GCA_003230615.1 Nitrosospira sp.
AAAGCTGGACTCGATTCACGATGGCTGTGGGATCCGTCCCGTATTTTGCGGTGAGTTCTCTGAGACGCTCCGCTTCTTCCCGTTGCTCCGGCGTCACTGGCTGAGGCCCCACCAGTCTACCTAAAGAGCGACGTTTCTTTGTCACGATATCGGACTCTTTTGTGGGATCGTCCTTCTCAACCTGTGTGGCTGATGCCGGGCTACTCATCGCCGGTGGCTCTGGCAGTAATTCTTGTCCTAGTGCTAGGGAGTACGCCGCGAGCAGCGACGTTGTTCCCAGAAACCAGGCGCCTACCCTCGCGAGACTATCCCCTGATTTTCTCTGCCTATTCAACTTTTCGCTCAATCAGATTTCTAGTTACACTTAAATCCAAGATTAAATATATCTGATCTACGGATAGATTAGCTCCCTTTAGCGTTTATCATTGGGGTCTAGGTAAAAACATCTCGTCCACCACTTTCCTCACCAACTGCAATTTCCTTCAGTTTAATTCAATTAACTACTAAATTCCTTTTCGAAGTGTGGTCGATGACATATTCTTATATTATTAGCTAATTCTATCAACTCCGTTACTTTGAAATGTTAATTGGGATCCCCGCATCCGATACGTCGGAGACCGTCATCTGAAACAAGCCATTCAGGAGCATGAAGGCGGTCCGATCCCACGGACTATCGCCGATCGAATAGTAGCGGCCCTTATATTGAATATTAAGCACGTCGTCCGAGGGCGCAGTATCTGACACGATGATGGTCAGGGTCTGGCGCGGATTGTACTCAATTTTACCGCGAGTTCGAGGGTCCGGAGCAATGTCTATCTGCAAATCCTGTTGACGCCCCCCGACCCCGTTGCTCACAGACTGGAGCATGTGAAAAAAGCTGCGCAGCTTGATTGTGCCGAACAGCGGAAATTCGCCGCCCGGATAACCCTCGCGTATATCCACCATCACATAGTTGTCAGGCTGGCGATTGGCCATCTCGTTCAGAACGTCATGTTCTTCGTCCGTCAGTATGCGCTGATCATAGTTGCTGACCAGAACCCGTCCCTTCTTTCGCCTCGACAACTTATAGGTGCCATCTTTGTTGCGATCCCAACGCATTCCTAGTGTGGTCGTTTGTTCTAGGTCGGGGGGGCCTTGAGTCCACGGTTCCTTGACTTCATCCCATATAACCTTTCTGAAAATAAGATGGTGCACGAACAACTGGTTTTCCATCTGCAGTGATTCCAGGTGCATAACAAAGCGCCGGAACGTCGCGTATTCTTCAGGGTGCTTGATGTTATTTCTCATGAACCCAACACGGCTGCCACCCTTTGGGTCCTCGAGCTGGATCGAACTAGCCATTAGGCGCATGATGATCGAAATGGGTAAATCCTGGTATCCGAGTTTTGCGAAGGCATTCTCAGAAATAGGTGTGATGACTCGTTTCGTGAAGTCCTGGCCGCTAAGTGGAATGATACTTAAGGTGGGGTTTTCTGAAGCACTGGCAGACATGCCGAAGCTGAAAATATTGTTCCCAGGCGAAGTCACTATACTGCCACTAAAATTGCCACTGGTGGTAAAGTCAAAGGTGGCGGCAATGCTGCCGGTCATAGTGAAATGGACTGCGTGCTCATGGCTTAAACGGGCGATGTTGAGCAACAGGATTTCCTGCTCCAGTCGGTTGGTCGTCTCGTCATAACCGAGCACCGATTTGTGCAATGCCGGTGGCCCGACACAGCCAGCGAGCGTGAGGGCTAACACACCAATCCACAGTTTCGCTAGTGGGCTAATCTCCATCAGATTTATAGTGATATCGGCTGAAAATTTTTTGTTGACTACCAATACTTCATTCACATTTGAATTTTTTGGATTCCAGAAATATTTTAACAGCATAAGGTTCTCGTATACTTCTCGCAAAGACGATTTCAATGGTGTTACACAATATTGTGAATACATCGTTTTCTTTACCAAACAGAATATATCACCATTAGCTGGCAACCAGGCAAAGCGCTTCGCCGCAACTTGAGATGATACGCACCACGATGTTGAGCGGATTTTTCTTACCGGAACAACGGCCAGATTCACCAGCTGAGTTCGCGGCCTAAGAAACAGGTATCAGCACTGCTAAATACAGCAAGGTGGAAAACAAGTTTAGAAATTGGATTGGAATTCATTTTGCTTATCTTTCTCCCAATTTAGCAAAAAAATTCTAGAAGAGAAACCGGAAAATGTCGGCTTTCGACCCAAAACGGACATCCAGAGAATGGCTCGTATTAACGCAATAGTTTGAACATTTCCCTGACGGCATAATCCAAACGCTTACGCATCACCTCCTCTGTTACACCTTTCTGAATTTCTGCATCCGCCACACCTAACCAGACAATATCTCCAGAATCAACTTCCATCAAGGCAACAACCAGAGCGGCTTTAGGAATCTTTTTCTTTAACTCAATCTTGGTATCCGGGTCTAATTTGAGTATCTGATTTTCCATATCAACCCCAACAAGAAAAGTAACGGTCAGATCAGGTGTGTCATTAGCGCGCTGTATTCCTTTTTTGCGCAATTCACGATCAATCAGAAATTTAATATCACCGGCTATGTTTACATCAGGTGGTTGCCATGTGTTGTTGGGGTCATTGAGCAGGCTAAATGATCCCAACCAATCATAAGTTTTATAGTTGGCTATCGTTACACCAGGAGCCGGCTCGGCACCCACTCTTATATCACTGGTTACCGAGGCACAACCGGATAACAGGAGCAACATAGCAGACAAAAACACAAGATGATATTTCTTCATATTTTCGTTCCTTTTATTTTCTACAAAACATTAATGATTTATTTTACCGTGTACCCTCTGCCCTCAAGGCAGGCAGCATAGGCACGATCATAACCAGATCTTGCTGCACTATGTTGTTGTTGAACTTGCTGATTCGCTTGATTCTGTTGATTCCGTCTTCTTCTTTGTCGCACCCCACCTACAGCAGCTCCGCTTGCTGCACCAATTGCGGCACCTTTTCCGGCATCACCGGCGATGGCGCCTATTATTGCTCCTCCTGCAGCGCCTTTCGCGCCTCCACGTACAACACCACCCGATTCATTACTTTGTTGAGAAGAGGGTGCGGCTTGCATAGGATCATGTCCGCTACTTTCTTTTGCCCAGCCATAACATTGAAACTTATCCTGTTCCATTTTCTCATTACTCTGCCCTTTAGCAGGATATATGACAGGATTCTGAGCCATTGCAAATCCAGCATAAATTATCAATGAAAACAGTGCGATCGATATTCTTTTTGCGTTCTTCATATAAATAAACCCCTTAAATACAATTCCAATATCGCTTACTTACAAAACTCTACATCGACAAGGATATAACAGATTGAACAGTCAAGAAGAAGAAAAATTTACTCACAAATTTAGCTATGATGTCACGGCAACACTAGTTTAGCTAACGAGGAAACTGATGCTATCATTTAAAGTATGGCAGTGGTCGTCACCATCGTCAATATAGATGAATTGTGAGGCTAGATTCAGAATCAGAGTATAAAGATTCACAACATGTAAATACAGTTGGCAGGGGATACACCTAGTCTTAGATTAACCTACTCCCCATCAACGTAGTACCTGCCCCCTTCCTTCTCCTAATTTTGGCGCAAAAGGATTTTTCCAGAAAAAACTGCAAACGCCCGTCGTCGACCCAAGCTAATAATCACGTATCTTCATGGTATAATTCATTTTCCAAACGCAATTCTCTATAAGAATGCGTGAATAGTATACCTACACTACATTTAATAATTAGCTACAACCGCATTGGTAACAAGTAGAAATATCGATACAATGCATAAACAAAACTAAGGGGAAGAATGATGATTACTATCAAGAAACACGTATGGTTAACTTCTCTGCTGCTTGGAATGGTCGCGGCGGTAATGTTAGCGGCGGTAATGTTAGTTACCCCCGTACAAGCTGGCAAATCAAAAGAAGCTATCGAATTAGAAGGTCATGCAAAGGCTTCTTTGGCTAAACTTTACGCTGCGAACGGGAAGGCCAGACACGTTCGGACAAAAGCTAAAGCGGTTCTGACGTTTCCTAGTGTGATAAAAATTGGTTTCCTAGGTGGGATCCAAGTTGGCACTGGAGTACTTACGGATATGAAGGGGAGAACGCTTGGTTATTATAATACCACCGCGGGGTCCTTTGGTTATCAAGCTGGTATCAAGGGGTTTCATTATAGTTTATTCTTAATGAATGATAAGGCAATAGATCGTCTCACCGCGGCCGCAGGATTGCAATTGGGTCTAGGCCCGAGTCTCGTTATTGTAAAGAAAGGTTTTGCCACGGGTTTCACAACGACTACACTGGATAAAGATATTTATGCTTTTACCTATGATGCGGGAGGGATCTTTGGTGGTGCGGGTATCGAGGGCACGAAGATCACCAAAATCAGTGCACCAAATTAAATCACCTAACAAAACATTTTCTACAACCAGTAAACTTAGCCCGGCCTAGTGCCGGGTTTTTATGTGCATATGAATATCCGCTTTTGATACAAAGCGGATATTCAGAAAAGCAACGTTTGAATTAAGTGGACGCGCGAGATGCTCAAGCTATCCACGGACGACTCCTTAGTCTGTTACCAGAATTCGACAACGTTCGTTAACGATCGGTGATGTATTTTCATTGCCTACGCCATTAGTTAGAATAGCAAGAACACGATCGTCAGTTTCATAGGCTATATGCGCTTCAAGTGGATTGGCCATATCTATACCAAATGCATCAATAACTGCAGCTACATTAATATTAATATTAGTCGATTCAGCACAAAGTCTTGAGTCAATATACTGTTCTATAAATCCATCGGGTAGCGCATAACTAAGTATGTCATTGGGATCACTGAAGGCAATGATGGAGACTTTGCTGACTCTAC
>QIFK01000111.1 GCA_003230615.1 Nitrosospira sp.
CTAACATATAAATATAGTTAATAGGGGGTACACCTGATTTGGAACAATCCCGTCCCATTTTATTACCCAAATCATCCATTTTTGAGTAAATGTTGTTACAAAATGGTTACATTCCACGAAACAGAAAATAAGCGGTTACAGAAATTAATATGTAACCGCTTATTTTCTGTTTCGTGGAATGCAACCATTTTGTTACAGCATTTACTCAAAAATGGATGATTTGGGTAATAAAATGGGATGGGATTGTTCCAAATCAGGTGTACCCCCTATTAACTATATTTATATGTTAGTAAACCTTTACACTCTGGTTTTGAATGGTTTCTTACGCCTGGTTATCGAGTTTCTAATGTCATCTATAACATCATCTAGGATGCTATCCTGGGCTACAAAAGCCGATTGTGTTATACCTTCCATCTTTTCTACAGCCTTTTGGACTCGAGGTGAGATCTTATCTTTGGCTTCACCCAAATACCAAAAGACTTCCTCGTATTCGTGCAACTCTTCCAAATGTTTTTTGAATTCCTCGGGTGCCATTTCAACACGTCCTTGTCTTGGCCAATAGTGAGTACCAAGCATACGCGCTGCAAGGAAGATTTCATTTATAATTTTGTTAAGCTCGTCAAATGGTTCTGTGGCAGAAGAGCCAAATGCTGCCATTACACGATAACGCATGGAGCGAATCTGAGCGAATAGCTTTTCTCTCTTTTGGTATCGCTCAAATACCACGTTGGCTTGGTCAAGCAATCGAGATTCTTCAGCGAGTTCATTATTAGCGCGTTTACGTTTACTGCCTTCACCGTCAAACGAATGAGGACTACGAATTTGCTTAATTGCATCTTCTGCTTCATAGAACAAAGCAAGAACAGATTCTGCAAGTTCAATACGACGCTTACCCACAAATCCCCTCTTCCAAGTATATACACCTACCAAAACTGCTAATGCAGCGATCAAGATTGCGATTGAACTTATGAAATCGAGCATTACAACTCTCCAAGGGTGTGAAAAGCCTAATTGGTGGTAAGCACTACTATTATAGAGGAAAAATGCTACTATAGTGGGAGTAAGTATTGTTATGGAAGGAATGAGTGTTGCCATCGTGGAGGACAAACACCACTATAGTTTAATAAGTAATAAAATAGTGGGAATAGGTAAATACCACTATTGCGAGAGTAAGTCTCAATATGGTGGGAGTATACACATCTATGTCGTTACTAAACACCACTATGGCAAAACATAAATACAACTATGGTGATGCTAACACCACTTTTGTGGGGAAAATTACTAAGAGAAGCGCCATAAACGCTATAAAAGACATTATAAGTTCCACTATGGTGCCGAACGATATTTTGGTGATACAGGTTTTACTACCTACGTTTTATGCATACCGGCTGCTGCTGTAGCGCCCCAAATTGCTCCAGTGTGTATCCAATGGTTGGTAAAAAGCAGCCTAGAACGGAAACTTCACCCCCCCGAATATGGGCGCATAAAGAAAAGTGAGTAGGTTAGGAACTACATTGATGGGAGTGGGCCAGAGTCAGTATCTGTCGCAGTTTTGGTACAAATATCACGGAATTGAAAATCCACACCAGCCGCTTTCCTTACCTTCTCAAGTTGATTTCTAGGTTTTAAGTAGGTAAGAAGACGTTGTCCATTACCATTCTGAATTAAATCGCTGTCGGCATTAGGGAACTACTAATTCTTCTCATTGATAGTATTCAAGCTCTTGTAATATTATAATTATAGGATTTTCGTATTCTTTACCAGTTGCTTAGATAACTATCTATGGAATTATTAGCCTTCGGCATCAACCATCAGACTGCACCGCTAGATGTGCGCGAACAAGTTGTATTCCCAAAAGATGTAATGGAACACGCATTGCACGATCTGATAGGTCATCATCCAGTAAAAGAGGCGGCGATTGTCTCTACTTGTAATCGAACCGAAGTCTATTGCAGCACGGACAAACCAGATGCAACAGCGCACTGGCTAGCAGACTTTCATCAGTTACAAGCGCGGGAATTAGAACCCTATCTATACAGGCTTCCGCGAGAACATGCAGTAAAACATGCTTTTAGGGTTGCAAGTGGGTTAGATTCTATGGTGCTGGGTGAACCGCAGATACTGGGCCAATTGAAAGAAGCAGTAAAATCTGCAGAACATGCCGGGACACTTGGTATGTTGCTACACAAACTGTTTCAACGCACTTTTTTTGTTGCTAAAGAGGTTCGCTCGTCCACCGAAATCGGCGCAAATTCTGTTTCCATGGCGGCGGCGGCTACACAACTAGCGGAAAGAATTTTTGGTAATGTTAGCGAACAACGCGTACTGTTCATTGGAGCGGGAGAAATGATTGAACTATGTGCCAGCCATTTCTCTGCACGCCACCCAAAGCATATAACAGTTGCAAACCGTACTATCGAACATGCACAGGCTCTGGCAAATCGTTTTAATGCGCAGACAATTACGCTAAATGAACTTCCTGAACAGTTGGCTTTTCATGACATCGTTGTGACCTGTACCGCAAGTCCTCTGCCGATACTTGGAAAAGGTATGGTGGAGCGTGCTATCAAAACACGTAAACATCGCCCAATTTTTATGGTGGATCTAGCTGTGCCACGTGACATTGAGCAGGAGGTTGTAGAGCTGGATGACGTGTTTCTCTATACTGTAGATGATCTTGCCGATATTGTCCAAGAGGGGCTGGACTCACGTCAAGGCGCAGTGGCTCAAGCTGAAGCTATCATTGACTCAAATGTAATTAATTTTATGCACTGGCTAGAATCTCGTGAACTGGTTCCTACCATACGTGCATTACGCAACCAAGCAGAACACTATCGCCGACATGAACTTGAACGGGCCATCAAACTTTTAGCCAAAGGAGGAGACCCGCAAAAAATTATGGAATCATTGAGTAACAGTCTCACTAACAAATTTTTACATACACCCTCCAATGTTCTTAATCATGCTCCGGCAGATGAGCGAGATGTCTTAGTCGAATTGGTAAACCGACTCTACCAACTTGATCGCTTAGAATGAACGAAGGTATTACTACCAAGCTCATGCAACTGAGTTCACGCCTGGAAGAATTGAACAGTCTGCTGAGTAGCGAAACTATCACTTCCGATCTTAATAATTACCGTAAGCTTACACGCGAGCACGCTGAGATTGTGCCAGTGGTTGAGCTTTACCACGCTTACCAACTAAGTGAACACGATATTCAAACAGCGCAGGAAATGTGTGCCGATGCTGAAATGCGTGAATTTGCTGATACCGAGATACGAAACGGCAAAGAAAAACTTACGCAAATCGAATCAGAATTGCAAAAACTGTTACTGCCTAAGGATCCAAGTGATGAACACAATATTTTCCTGGAAATTCGTGCCGGTACGGGTGGAGATGAGTCAGCATTATTTTCCGGCGATTTATTTCGTATGTACACACGTTTTGCTGAACGTCAACGTTGGCAAGTAGAAATTATTTCGCAAAGTCCATCTGAAGTGGGTGGGTACAAAGAAATTATTGCTAAGATCATCGGTCACGGTGCGTATTCTAAACTTAAGTTTGAATCGGGTGGCCACAGGGTACAACGTGTACCATCTACCGAGACCCAGGGACGCATTCACACTTCTGCCTGTACGGTTGCAGTAATGCCAGAGGCGGATGAAATCTCCGATATAATATTAAACCCAGCCGAGTTGAGAATTGATACTTATCGTGCCTCTGGCGCAGGGGGGCAGCATATCAATAAAACTGATTCAGCTGTACGGATTACTCATCTTCCTACTAGTATAGTGGTCGAGTGCCAGGACGGACGCTCACAGCACAAAAACAAAGCGCAAGCAATGAGTGTTTTAGCTGCTAGAATCCGTGACAAACAAATGCACGAACAACGAGCTAAGCAGGCAGCTACCCGTAAGTTACTAATTGGTAGTGGCGACCGCTCAGAACGTATCCGTACCTATAATTTTCCTCAGGGACGTATATCTGATCACCGAATCAACCTCACGCTTTATAAGATAGACCAAATTATGGATGGTGACCTGGATGACCTATGTTCTGCACTTTTATCAGAGCATCAAGCAGAACAACTGGCAGCAATGGGGGAATAAAACAAAATATTCTTGAGTTATTACTGCAGTATTAAGGTCGCAAACCTAGATCCTACGTGCTTGAATTGGCATCCTAAGATGAACTTCAAAACACAACTTGTTTCAATAGCACAGATTCTAAACCATGCATGCAATTACATTGCCTATACTGATGCGCGGATATTGCTGCAGGATGTGCTTAAGGTGAATCATGCCTACCTCATTGCTCATCCTAAACAGAACCTAATACCAATACAAATACAAAACTTTCAGTTGTTAGTTACACGACGTATCAATGGTGAGCCGATTGCCTATATTATTGGAGAACGTGAGTTCTACAGCATGAAATTTAAGGTAAAGCCTGCGGTGCTGATTCCCCGTCCAGAAACAGAATTGTTGGTAGATCTAGCATTAGAGAAAATTTCCTTAAATCTACCTTGTAAAGTTCTGGACCTCGGGACTGGCAGCGGTGCAATTGCAATAACCATTGCCAAACATCGCCCGTTAGCCAATATTACTGCAGTGGATTTTTCAGATGATGCTATAGCTGTCGCTAAAAAAAACGCTAAAAATCTTGACGTAAGTAACGTGCGCGTTATTGCGAGTGACTGGTTTAGAGAGCTATCTGGGGAAAGATTTGACTATATCATTTCAAACCCACCCTATGTCGTCATCGGTGACCCGCATCTCAGCCAGGGAGACTTACGCTTTGAACCTCCAGGATCAGATGGATTGGATTGTATTCGCCTCATCATTGCTTCTGCTGTTTCTCATCTTGTAGTTGGGGGCTGGTTACTACTTGAACATGGGTACGATCAAGCGAAGATGAGTAAACAATTACTCGAGAAAGCAGGCTTTAGTGATATTTTTTCACGCTCCGATTTAGCAGGGGTAGTAAGAGCCAGTGGTGGGCGACGCGGGTAATTTCTACAATAAAACTGTTAGAATACAGTAATTAGCTACTTAGATCGAA
>QIFK01000043.1 GCA_003230615.1 Nitrosospira sp.
TTTCGTGAATAAAAAAAGTTTGGAAGGGGAGACAATTGACCCCATTTGGGAGAAGAAATACAGCGAGGGGCATGCCGAGAAATATCCGTGGGATATGGTGGTGAGTTTTGTTTTCCGCAACGCTCCACGTGATTGTGCCAGGAATGATGTGCGCATACTTGAGGTGGGTTTTGGCACTGGCAGTAATCTTTGGTTTGCGGCCAGGGAAGGTTTCACTGTAGCGGGTGTTGAAGGAAGCCCGAGTGCGGTCAAATACGCACAGGAGTGGTTTAAAAGGGAGCAATTGAGTGGAGACCTAAGGGTTGGAGATTTTACCCAATTACCATTCGATGATGAGTCATTTGATCTTGTCATAGACCGGGGAGCGCTTGTCTGCGTAGGGAAGCAAGCCCACCTGAAGGCCATTTCCGAAATTAATCGAGTTCTCTGTTATGGCGGCAAGTTTCTTTATAACGGCTATGCTGATAGTCACTCCAGTTATCGCGCAGGAGATCGGGGGCCGGACGATGTTACAGTGAACATAAGTGGTGGTATGCTGGTTGGTGTGGGTCAACTGCATTTTGTCTCACGAACAGAAATTCATGACTTTTTTCAATCAGGCTGGAAACTTCACCAGATCCAACGTCGGGAAGCGATCGACATGTTGAATGTTACAGGTGATATTCATGCGGAATGGATGGTTATAGCGGAAAAGATATAGCCATAGTGTAAGAGTAGCCTATTGAATGCATATACTTGCACATCTTTAATGTCAGACGCCTCATACGTATGTTGCCAGTTCAATGGCTGAAAATTCCCTGACCCGAATAGGCCTTTCTTTACGCTTTGCCAGGAGTGAGGACAAGAAAACCTTGTTTCGATGGCGTAACATAGAGGAAATTGTTGCTCTTAGCTCTTCACGTCGTCATGTAACATGGGATGAACACTCAGCATGGTTTGACCAGGCACTTATGGGTGATCGTTGTATCATCTTGATTGTAGAGGCGAAGGGTGAACCC
The DNA here is from genome assembly GCA_003230615.1 of Nitrosospira sp. GTDB lineage: Bacteria > Pseudomonadota > Gammaproteobacteria > Burkholderiales > Nitrosomonadaceae > BJGV01. Next base: position 999 of record QIFK01000043.1, read on the forward strand.
ATCGGGCTTGTACGGTTTGACTCCAGGGGGAATGATGGAAGCATTATTTCTATCTACCTGATACCCGGAGAAACAGGAAAAGGCCGTGGTACTGCTCTTATCCAGGCGGCATGTAATCGCGCAATCACCGCATGGCCGCATTTGCAGTGGGTGGAGGCGAAAATACGCTCCGATAATGAACGCAGTATCGTGGTTTTTCGTCGAGCGGGCTTCCTTCCCCTATCAGCGGAAGAACAGAAGATCTCTGATGACCATGCAAGGCTTCAATGGCAGGTGCCGAATGTTTCGCTAAAGAATTCAGGCAACTCTGAATAGTGCAGCCTTTAAATTAATGTACATATGTATGCCATCACTATTTTAGGTTCTGATTATGAATATTCCCTATCTTTGGCTTTGTCTACAATCTAGCTAAGAGCTCTGAGTACGTGGAATAAATTCGCTATATGACTAAAAGTTAAGTAAATAAAATACTATGAATGATGAGACAGCAGATGACGAGCGTAATAACACCTTCTATAAAACATTATTGTTGCGCCATGGTGATAGCCATCAATCGCTGAATTGGGGCAGTGCCCTATCACAGCAACAGCGATTTAAGGTTCTTGCTGAGGTGGGGATTAACGCCGGAGAGTCTATTTTAGATGTGGGATGCGGATTGGGGGATTATTATGCCTGGTTGAAAACCCACTACTCAGGAATAAATTATACCGGTCTTGACCTGACGCCTGCAATGGTCGATCGTGCACAAAAGCGTTTTCCAGAAGTAGAATTTTTTAAAGGAACCATTCTTGAGTCATCAAACCTTATGGGCATGAGCTTTGATCATTTAATGGCGAGTGGTATTTTTTGTCTACGTCAATATGAGCCAGAAAAGTATCTAGAACGCACGATATGTGAAATGTTTTCACGCGCAAAGAAGAGCGTAGCTTTTAATACTCTAAGTTCCTGGACATCAGAAAAAGATGACAGGGAGTACTATGCAGATCCTCTGAGATTGATTGAGTTCTGTAGAAGTCTAACTCCGTGGGTAACTATGAGACATGATTATCATGCGCGTGATTTTACAATCTACATGTACAAGAACAAGACGTCATGATTGTTTCTATAAACCAGCCAGCCTATTTGCCATGGCTCGGCTATTTCGACCGGATTGCTAAATCGGACATTTATATCTTGCTCGACCATGTACAATTTGAAAAAAACAGCATGGCCAATCGAAACAAAGTGCGTACACCACCGGGATGGGTATGGCTAACCGTGCCCATACGTACAAAGGGGCGTTTCGGCAACTTAGGCATTAATAATCTGGAAATAAACTCTGAATTGCCGTGGGCGCGCAAGCACTGGAAAACGATACACTGCAATTATGCACGGGCAACCTATTTTGAGCAGTATGCTACTTTCTTTCAGGAATTATATACCGACACCTGGGAGCAGTTAGATCCGTTGATGTCGGAGATTACGAAATACCTGCTTAGCGAGTTCGAGATTACGACCCAACTGGTGAAAAGTAGTAGTCTTGATCCGCAATATACTAAATCAGATCTCGTTTTGGAGCTATGCCGCAAGGTGGAGGCAAATATATATCTATCGGGTCCGTTTGGTCGTCAATATTTGGATCGAGGGGCTTTCGAAAGGGCCGGTATTGAATTGCGTTTCCATGATTATCCTCACCCGGAATATCGACAGGCTTTCGATGGTTTCGAGCCTTACATGTCTGCAATCGATCTGCTTTTTAACCACGGATCAAAATCGCGTGACATTTTGATAAGTTCACCAAACACCTTAAAAAGCGAGTGACAAAGATATGCCAGAAACTATTTTAGTGGTGGCCGCACACGGTGATGATGAGGCGCTGGGTTGTGGTGGCACAATTGCTCGGCATACCACTCACGGCGATGACGTGCATATTTTGCTGCTCGCCGACGGCGTCACATCTCGTGGTAGCAATGTTGATTCCAGTATTCGAGACGTTGCCGCAAAGAATGCAGCGCGGGTATTGGGTGCAGAACCGCCGCAATTGATTGGCCTGCCTGATAATCGTCTTGATACGCTGCCTTTGCTTGATGTGGTGCAGGCAGTGGAAAAAGTTCTCGAAGAATTGCACCCTGACATCGTCTATACCCACCATGGCGGTGACCTGAATGTCGATCATGTCGTTACCCATAGAGCAGTGTTGACGGCCTGCCGGCCTGTGCCCGACCAGACTGTGCGAGCTATCTATGGTTTTGAGGTTCTATCGAGCACGGAATGGGGCAGTCCCGATCAGGATAACTCTTTTCGCCCAACTCACTTTGTTGAAATCTCAGAATTATTAGAGACCAAGCTGGCAGCATTGGAGTGTTACGCTGAGGAAATGCGGGATTTCCCACATGCCCGTTCCCGTGTTGCCGTTGAGGCCCTGGCGCGTTTGCGCGGAAGCCAGGTCGGTTTAAAAGCGGCTGAAGCGTTTACTGTGCTGCGCCAGATTAGTCCGGGGTGAGTGATTTTATATTACATTATTGATGAAATTGTCTATATATGAGTTTGTTGTATTTTGAGTGACAATTTTGTTAGAAGGGTACAGTGCCCAGTGTGTCGGGGGGGGTCTTTTAAAGTTATCCACTCTATGCTTTTTTCTGACGAAAGGGTGTGGCAATTTCTAGACCGCTATTACGAAGGGAGAATTCCAGGAGAAAAAGTAGAGTCTGATCATTACAGCATTGCGCGGTGTAATAGCTGTGCATTGTTATTCCAGGAATACATATTGAATGATGCCAATATGTATCTGCTGTATGAGGAATGGATATCTGCTGACGATAGCCTGAATAAAAAACAACATGCTGAAATTAGTTTGTTTAAGGGCTGAAATTAGTTTGTTTAAGGAGTATATACTCGAACTGGAAAATGCCTGCCAGATTTTAAATGCACAACCACATGAAATTAAGGTGCTGGAATTTGGGATGGGCTGGGGATTTTGGTCAAGTTTGGCAAAAGCCTGCAACTTTAATATTACTGGAGTGGAGCTCTCGAGAAACAGGATAGAGTTTGCTCAAAAAAATGGTGTAAGGGTTATTGAAGATATTTCTCAACTCGCAGATGAAAAATTCGATTATATATACTCAAATCAGGTATTTGAGCACATTCCGGATCCCAGAGAGACGCTGCAGAAGCTGGCAAATTTATTAAGCGAGGACGGGGTTATCCATATTCAGGTTCCCAACGGAAAGGGCATGGAAAAAGAGTTGCAAGGCACAGCCTGGAAAGCCCAAAAGGATGCATTACATCCTCTTGAGCATATCAATTGCTTCAGCAGGAAAACATTAAAGATATTGGCGAATCAAGCGGGACTTTCATTACTTCCTCCTGTATACCGACCAAGACTAACTGGAATAAAAACGCTTATTGGAGGTTTTATCAGATTTCTGCACGATTCTCGTCATTCGACTCAGGTTTACCTGACCAAGGTAAAATAACCTTAGTATCTGATGTGATGCGCATGTTGATTGCATCACAAAAGAATTACGCATGAAGAATCCTGGCCAAAATACCGTATTGAGTCATCAGTTGATTAGTAAACTTCTTAATCGTCTCATGAACATATATTGAGATGAACATTTACATCAAAGTAGAAATCAAGAGTCGCGAACTTGAGAGTCGTCTTTTACTCGCATTGGTGGCGGCAGAGCGTGGGCACAGCGTGCTAATTGGGCCACAGGCAAGAACAATTGAGGCGACCGTGAATGGCACCCTCAAACCTGGTATTGTTTATGACAAAAGCCTGACACCTGGGCCTGAAAAAATCAAGGCAATTAGAGGGTCTACACAAGCCGGTTCTTTATACACCAGCCAGGATGAAGAGTCAGGGCTTCTTGAAGAAGACTACAGCTCCTTTGCAAGGAGTCGTTTTTCAGAGGAAACATTAGGCCTGGTCCATAAAGTATTTGCGTGGGGTGAACACGATCGAGCAGGAATTGTTTCCATGTATCCAGGATTCAAAACAAAAATTATCGCAACGGGAAGCCCCCGTGTTGATCTTTGGAGGCATGACTTATCTGGATACTATATTGGGCAAGAAAATAGGGGGCTGTCTAATTACATTTTGTTCCCGTCAAATTTTGGTGGTCCACTAGACAATAAGCGTTTGTGGCAGCGTCTGAAATTCGAGAGATTAAACGGATATTACCAACGGGGTGTCGATGAATTTAGCCAGTATAATCTGGAGGTCTATCGTATTGAGTTACTGAAGTATTTTGTCAAGGCAATTCGTAGTGTCGCAAAAACTTTTCCAGATACCAGTATAGTGGTCAGACCACATCCAGTAGAAAGCGAAGAGGCATGGACTGCTCATTTGGGGGAAATTTCGAATGTTTATGTTATCAAACAGGGAAGCATTAACAGTTGGATCAGGAATTCCTCTGTAGTAGTACATAACAGTTGTACCAGTGGTTTAGAGGCTGCTGTAAATGGTAAGCCAGTCATCGCATATCGGCCACAGAAATCAGAATTTGAGTTTGAAGTACCTAACAAGGTCAGCTATCAGGTTGAAACTGAGCCGCAGCTCATTGAGGTTGTAGGGAAAGTTATGCGTACTGGTCAGCTACCCCCAGATATGGATTCTGAATGCATAAACCATCTAATCAGCAACCGTTTTGCAAACCTTAAAAACCAGCTTGCTGTTGATCGGATCGTAGATGAATGGGAAAAACTGGACAATGGTCAACTCTCGATATCTAATCGCTGGTCAAAGATAAAATTCGATGAAGTATGCCAATCCACTAAAGAAACGCTAGGTGCAATTAAGCGTCTGGTGGCATTAAATTACAGCATGAAATATCATAAATTTCCGCCCATTACTCGTGCAGAGGTAACTGATATCACTAATCGCTTCAGGTCTGCTCTAAAACGCTTTGACAAAGTTAAAGTGCGTTTATTGGATGAAAGAGTTGTGTTGGTCGAATCAAGATAGAATGACGAAATTTTAAAGCACGACGTGAATTCTATATTCAGCTCAATTCATTAAGACAACAACCTATGTTTTTAGTATGGTTCGTAATAGGAGTAGTTGTATTTTTCATA
>QIFK01000074.1 GCA_003230615.1 Nitrosospira sp.
ACCGATGTTCTGGACGATATCGATACCCATCCAGATAAAGACGACATCTCGATTATCTTCATTGCCAACCCTGGTAGCTCAGAAGACCCATTCAGCAAGCGATTCATAAACCCATTCAAAGACCACGTAGATAAGCATGGTATTTATGAGGATGAGCTCCATTTAATAGTCCGAATGAACTATGACGATAACCCTTGGTACGAAGATTCTGGGCTAGACGGTGAGCGGCTATGGGATAAAAAGAACAGATCAAGCGCATTCTACGAGCACAAATGGTGTGCCGACTTCAATGACAGCGTAGAAGATGGTCTGATTATGGCTGAATGGTTCGACGCTTGCGTGGATGCACACTTAAAGTTGGGATTTAAACCCGAAGGTGCCAGGATTGCAGCCTTTGACCCAAGCGACACAGGGCCAGATAACAAGGGCTATGCAATGCGTCACGGCTCAGTCTTTCTCGCGGTTGAGGAAATGACCGAGGGAGATTCAAACGAGGGCGCAGATTGGGCAATAAATCTTGCTATCGACCAGCAAGTGAACTTTTTCACATGGGATTGTGATGGGCTCGGTGTCTCACTTAACCGGCAAATAGCATCGGCATTAACACCCAAAGGTATCAAGATTGCCCAATACAAGGGTTCTGAATCGCCAGATAACAAGGAAGCCAGCTACAAACCAGCGTTAGGATTTGAGATAAACGGCGTTAAACTAATCAAAGACACGTTCAAAAACAAGCGGGTACAATATTATTATGCGCTACAGGATAGGTGTTATAATACTTACAGAGCTGTAATGTACGGTGATTACTTCGACCCTGAGAAAATGATCAGCTTTAGTTCTGACATTACCGCGATCAAAAAGCTGCGCGCTGAGCTTTGTCGGATGCCGATGAAGCCCAACGATAATGGATTTATGGACTTGTATACTAAGATTGAAATGAAAACCAAATTCAAGATTGCGTCTCCTAACTTGGGCGATGCCGTTAAAATGTCACTCAGGTATATCGAAACACGAGTCGACTATGACGTAATGCCACAAAGCATAACACCGATGAGATTACGCTAATGCTGGATCATAAAGACATTAAGAAGCTACACGATGAGGCGTATATTGCAGGCCAGACCAATAGACGCAAAGCATCTGACGATCTAGTATTTGCAGTCATTAATCAGTGGGATAACCTGGAGTCAACGCTAGAATTTCGCGGAGAGTTCGACCTACTCAAGAAAAACACCCGTAAAATAATGGGTGACCTTCGTTCTAATGAGATTCAAGTCAATTTTTCCCCAGTCAATGAACAGCGCGATGACGGCGCAGACCTAATCGATGGACTGTATCGGGCAAGTGATAGGCTAAATTCAAGTATCGAGTCATACGACAACGCCACAAATGAGGGTGTCTTGTGTGGTATCGGTGGCTGGGAGATTTACACAGAGTACAAAACAAACCGTGCTGGCGATAAGCGACAAACCATTAAGCGCCGGCCAATCCACGAGTTTAACAATAACTGTTTTGTAGACCCGAATGCGGTAATGCTCGACAAGTCGGATGCCGAATTCTTCTCAATCCTAATACCCTACTCGTTTAACGGCTATAAGCGCATGGTATCAGAGTTGACCGGTGAGGATGAGGAAGAGATCAAGCCTAATTCTTTCAATGCGCCGGAACATTCGTTTACCTTCCCTTGGTTGAATGGCTCGAAAGAAATCATCTATGTAACCAGGTTCTATCACAGGGAAAAAAGCAAGGACAAAATCTACACGTGGGTTGATCCAGAAGGCAATCAGTTATTGCTCCGTAAGTCTGAGATACTCGATATCATGGACGAATTGCTTGATGATGGTTACAAAATCACAGATGAAAAGGAAATTGATTGTTATAAGGTCACTTTATACATCAGCTCTGGCGAAAAGGTAATTAAGCACTACGAAATACCAGGTGAGAATATCCCAGTGATACCATTCTACGGGGATCGTATCTTTGTTGAAGGTGTTGAAACCTACGAAGGAACCATTAGGCGTGCCAAAGACCCACAGAGATTACGGAACTTCTTTCACTCGAATATTGGTGATATTGTATCTAAGTCCATGCGGCCAAAACCGGTACTTACTGCAGCAGAGATCGGCAAATATCGACACATGTGGGAAGGTGGATCGGATAATAATTTCCCTTATGTGCTGATAGAAAGCGAAACGCCAGGGGGTGTACCAATACCACCTAATCCTATCAGGCAGACGCCAGAACAGGTAATACCACGAGGGTTATTGGAAAGTATCGCATTAACTCGGGAAGCCATTAACGATGTGGCCGGTGCCGGTCTACCTCAAGACATTACCGATACAGACCTATCTGGTGAAGCAATCAGCCAATTACGAAATATGCTGGATGAGCAATCCGTGGTCTATCAACAAAATTTGAAGCACGCCAAACGACGTGATGCAGAGATTTACGCAGGAATGGCGCGCAGGGTTTATTCTGAGCAGCAGCAAATTAATATCTCATTGCCTGATGGCACACAGAAATCCATGAACTTAATGGACCCGATACTCGATGAAGAAACCGGCGAAATTGTAGTGGTCAATGACTTGACGGCCACAGAGTTTGAAGTGTTTGCCGACATTGGTCCTAGCTACTCGACCAAAAAAGAAGAGACGATTAAGATATTGTCTGAAGCAGAAGCCCGCGCAATGGCGGCAGGCGACCAGGCATTGGCCAAGGCTCTACTACTCGAGGGCTTGAAACTTGTCGATGGTGTGGCGCTTGATGATATCCGCGAATATTGCACTAATCAGTTAATTGTAATGGGATTCAAACAGCCGGAAACACCAGAGCAGCAACAATTACTTGAACAATCACAGCAAAATCAGCAGGAAGACCCACAGCAAGTTATCGCTATGCTTGAGAAAATGAAAATTCAGAACGAGCAGGATAAGATTAAAATACTGGCCCAGAAGGAGCAGCGAGAGGCGGCTAAGGATCAAGCTGTAGTCCAACAGGGCCAGCAGTCAAACGTTATCGACATGTTCCAGGCTGAGACTGGTCGAATGGCGACAATGCTCGACGCTCAGATAGCCCAGCAGCGCGTTAAACTCGACAGCCATGACATGGTGAGCCGAAGAATGGACACGCACACCAGGGCAGACCAGCACAGGGCGTCGGTGAATAAGATCAACACAACGATTAATCAGGCATAGCGCCCAATTCTATAAGTCTTATTTGTGCTTGTTTTAATGTTATTTCGCTAAAAAACACTTCCTTAATTTTTATCAATCCAATCTGGATAAGTATTAATTTAATAAATCGAATCATATTATTCACCTGCATCGCTATCAGAAGTACAAAACTCATGCTCTTTCCCGCGCTCGCGAGCTGTTAGTACAAAGACAATATCGTCATAATTACCGTGATTGATTAGCACCGCGCCGTCTTTATCTGCAGCCCGGTATATCTTTTGTGGTGATTTGCTCATTTCGTAAGCCGTATATGTTTTCACTTCATGGCCACCTTAAGTTGGCGCTTAAGCATTGCGTTACCACGTGATAATTCTGCAGCAGCGGAATTGAGTCGTTTAGCCTCTGCGCGATACTTTTTGATGGCCTCTGATGTTGATTTAATATGTACCTTGATTTGCTGGATGTCTACCATTTTACGATATCCTTATACTTTTCTTCCCGAAGTTTGATCACCAAGTTAAGTTCTTTTGTTGCTTTTTCGATGTTTAATTTATGCCTATCAATAATACTTTCAGATGATTTGATAACACCCCTTAAATATTCGACATGTTTTTCGCAGTTAACAGTAATAGCTTTAGTTTCTACCATATCTACACCTCCTACGT
>QIFK01000180.1 GCA_003230615.1 Nitrosospira sp.
TATTTCCTTCAGAGCGCTCGGCGGTAATTATCTTACAGTCGGCAGCGTGGAAATACTATTCCCAATGCCTGGCCTAGAAAATGATAGGTCGGTGCGGTTAGGCGGGTTTTTAGATGCTGGTACGGTATGGGGTCCCAATGGACTCTTTCCAGATAGTGAAGGCATGCGTTATGCAGCTGGGGTCTCTGCTACCTGGGTTTCCCCTATGGGGCCTCTTAAAGTTAGCATAGCATATCCACTCAATGACGACGAAAATGACAGAACACAACCATTTCAATTTCAATTTGGACAGCAGTTCTAAACTTAGGGGTGATTGTCGGAAGGAACAAATAGGTTCCTTCCACGGAGATGATATTCGGGACCTAAAGGGAGAAAAATCGTGAGCACTATGGATATCCATGAAATCTTGAAGTACCTTCCACATCGCTACCCTTTCCTACTTGTGGATCGGGTGCGAATCTGGTAAAGAAATCGTTGCACTTAAAAATGTAACCATTAATGAGCCTTTCTTTTCTGGTCATTTCCCCCATCATCCGATTATGCCTGGTGTACTTATTATTGAAGCACTGGCACAAGCTGCTGCGCTTTTAACACTTAAAACAGCTAATTTAAAAGTTGATAGCGACTCAGTTTATTATTTTGTTGGCATAGATGAGGCTCGTTTTAGAAAACCCGTGTATGCAGGTGACCAGCTGATACTAAAAGTAGCGATAGCAAGACAATTAAAAGGAGTCTGGAAGTATTCTGCTCGAGCTGAAGTAAATGATAAGCTAGTTACCGAAGCTAAGTTGATGTGCACAATGCAAGGCATATAAAAGTCCCTAATACAACTAATCTACTTACTGCTACCCTTGGCATAATGTTGTAACAAGATAAAGACTCTAAACTAGAGAGGTATAGTGCCTGTGTTGCTCTTATCTCCGGAGAGTTTTAGTAGTATAACTTATAGAAACTCATTGCTAATTACAATATATCATTGTGAATTTATATCTCTACAGTTAAGATCTTTGACCGCTTACTTAAGAATTTATTTTCTCTCAAAAACTATTCTCCCTATACCTAGTTTTCTTCTTACCGATTAAGAACGAAAATTAAAGAATGTCTAATTTATGGTTTAACTTGATCTGTGGTGTAGACGAGTCCGGCAGAGGACCGTTGGCGGGGCCAGTATTTGCTGCTTGTGTTGTGCTTAATCCAGCCTACAAAATTGAAGGGCTATCAGACTCAAAAAAACTTAGTGAAAAAAAACGAAATGTACTAACCCATATCATCAGAGCACATTCATTGGCTTGGGCGATAGCCTCTGCATCAGTAGAAGAGATTAATCAGTTGAATATTCTTCAAGCAAGCTTGCTAGCGATGAAGCGAGCAGTTGAAAGCCTGCCCTTTGCACCTGATAAAGTGCTGGTAGATGGAAGCCATAGCCCTCGTTTAAACCTTCCAGTACATACTATCGTCAAAGGTGATAGCTTGGTTCCAGAGATTTCTGCTGCTTCTATTCTGGCCAAAACAGCACGCGATGCAGAAATGTTGACATTACATAAAAGTTTCCCAAATTATGGCTTCGACCAACACAAGGGCTACCCAACGAAAAAGCATATTGCAGCATTACAGATGCATGGGATATCGGCAGTACATCGGAGTAGCTTTTCACCTGTACGAAAGTTGATATTGTATGGTCGTACTTGAAGAACAGAACTTTCACTTCAGGCCATTAACTCCTTGGTCAAATGGGGAGCAATCACTTGCAAAAGTTGCCCGAATATTTTCGGGTTTCCAGCGACAATGTGTCCACTCTGAAAATAGGCATCATTGCCTTTCAGGTCCCCCACAAGCCCGCCTGCTTCTGTAATGAGTAGACAACCAGCTGCAATATCCCACGGCGATAAATTTAACTCCCAGAAACCATCGTAGCGCCCGGCAGCAACATAAGCTAAATCCAAAGCAGCAGAGCCGGGGCGGCGAATGCCGGCAACCTTGGGCATAATGTCCTTGAGCACGGCAAGGTATGCATTCATATGCGAAAACTCACGAAAAGGAAAGCCAGTACCTATAAGGCAATCAGAAAGTTGACTACGTTTGCTTACACGCAAACGGTGATCGTTAAGATAAGCTCCACGTCCGCGACTAGCAGTAAACAACTCATTTCCAGAGGGGTCATATACTACTGCTTGGGTCAATACACCTCTGTGCTTTAACGCGATAGAAACTGCATACTGGGGAAAACCATGGAGAAAATTGGTAGTACCATCAAGTGGATCGATAATCCATTGGTATTCAGACTTGCTTGGGTCACCTCGTGCTCCACTTTCTTCTGCTAAAATGGAATGGTTGGGATATGCTTCTAGCAGAACATTAATAATGGCGTCTTCTGCTGTACTATCCACCTCACTTACGAAATCATTATGTGCTTTGCGCGAAACATGCAATAAATCAAGATCCTGTGTAGCTCGGTTGATTATTCTGCCGGCGCGACGTGCAGCCTTTACTGCAATGTTAAGCATAGGATGCATATTATTAGTCCTAAAAATGAGTTTGAGTAATTCATGAAGATGGCATTCTAATATGAATCCCCTGTGCCCGCTTGATAACATCCGCGTGGTATTGAGTCATCCCAGCCATCCCGGTAATATAGGTGCAACGGCACGCGCTATGAAAACAATGGGTTTGGAGTCACTCTATCTAGTGAATCCAAGGTTGTTCCCTAACAAGGAAGCTGAGACACGAGCCGCTGGTGCCTGGGATGTATTGAACAATACTAAGGTCTGCGCAAATCTTGACGAAGCTTTAAACGGTACCGTTCTCGCGGCTGCAGTCACAGCCCGTCGGCGCAATCTTTCACATGATATATTTGATTCAAATCAGGGCGCGCGAAAGTTGCTAGATCAAGCTAAGCAACTTCCAGTAGCACTCGTTTTTGGAACAGAAATGTCAGGTCTCACCTCGATAGAAGTAAGTAGGTGTCAGATTATTGTGCATATTCCTGCCAATCCAGCATACTCTTCCCTCAATCTTGCCAGCGCAGTGCAGATAATGGCGTACGAACTACGCATGGCGCTTTCAAAAACTGAATATCTTCCACAATCAGTAAGTGCACCAGCCAGCTTTGATGAGATTGAATTATTTTACTGTCATTTGGAACAGACTATGATCAGCAGTGGTTTCCTTGATCCCAAGAAACCAAAACGATTAATGCAGCACATACGCCGCCTGTTCTCTCGGGCAAGATTAGAAAAGCAGGAAGTAAACATATTACGTGGAATTCTTAACTCTTTTGAAAAGCGTATATAAGAAAGTAGGCTGCTACAGAAACACTAACGATTTTACCGGATGATACTAACAAGGGCCGAACACTACTACAAGCAAGTCCAATATACGTTTTTAAACAACATATCTGACTAAATAGGCAAGATTTCAAATGTTTGGTGGTCCTTGACAGGTATTCCCATAGATAACTAAATATGGTTGTTCAGGTCGTAATAAAGTTTTTACTAGGAGCAAAGAATGCGATTAACAACTAAGGGTCGTTTTGCAGTTACAGCTATGATGGACATCGCTTTGCACGGCAGCCAAGAACCTGTAACTTTGGCATGTATCCGTGAATTTCAAAAAATTTCGCTGCACTACCAGATATTGAGGGTGAAACTTTGGTTACCCGCCTAAACAAAGCGGACTTTGCAGTAGCAAGCGGTGCTGCCTGCTCGAGTGCAACCCCTGGTCAAAGCTATGTATTAGATGCTATGGGGGTCGAACCGATGCTGGCACGTTGTGCGGTACGTGTAAGTATGGGCGGCGGCAACACCCAAGAACAACTTAATAGCTTTCTTAAAGCTTTAGGTAACATAGTTCAAGATTTGAGACACATGAGTTCTGTGATGATTTAAGAGCTATAGTATTTTATTCGCTGTCTATAGCCAGATTACTGCCGGGAGAATGGTTACTACCAATACATATACCAACCACTGTAAGTTATTTCTGGCCAACACGCCAACATAGTGCAGTATGATGATGATCACCGCGATGAGTGCATACACAAAGAACCACATCTTTATCCCCCTATCAAATCAAGTTAAATTTTTCCTATAGCGTATAGCATACCCAAAATTATTATAGGCTATCATCAATTGTATTCATGATAGCTGAAACTCTGCTAGTAAGGAATATACCGCTCTTACTAACAAAACGAAAT
>QIFK01000162.1 GCA_003230615.1 Nitrosospira sp.
TTGCTCCGGCAGATCTTGGTCCTGATTGGTTGGGTGGGTTCTTTTGCCCTTGTCATGGTTCCAAGTTTGATCTAGCAGGTCGTGTCTACAAAAATGTTCCTGCACCAACCAATCTAGTTGTGCCGCCTCACACCTATTTAAGCGAAAATATTTTGCTAATAGGTGCCGAAACTAAGGATGAAACTTAAATGGGTAAACGTTTAACTTCGATCGTGGAGCGGTAGACACTTTCCTTCTCGAGGAGAATGGATTGCTGGAAATGGCTGCCATGGAGAAACTTCCTTCGGCTAAATAGTATCGATGACCTCGGACAATTACACATGGAGACAAGATTGATGAGAATTCTCCCTAAACAACTTAAAGCGTACCCTTGGTACCTACGTCCGTTCTTCTGGAACCAACGACGCAAATATGGCGCCGTACTTGATTCGGCTCTCATGTGGGCACGGGCACCAAAGCTGTTTCTCGGTGTAGTCCTACTCTACGGTATGATTGATCGCAAGTCCTCTCCGATAAATTCGGCATTACGCTCACTTGTCACAATCCGTGTGTCGCAGATCAACTGGTGTAGGTTCTGTGTTGACCTCAATACAGCAACATTGCTAAAACGCGGCGCTAGACAAGAAAAAGTTGAGGCCCTTGAAAATTGGCGAACGAGTCAACTTTTCGACGAGCAGGAACGTGCTGCTCTGGATTATGCAGAAGCTGTAACTAGCTCTGATAAACAAATCGAGGACAACATTATGGGATGTCTCAAGGATCATTTCGCCGATGATGCTATTGTTGAACTAACGGGACTAATCGCCTTCCAGAACATGTCGAGTAAGTTTAATAGCGCTCTTGCTATACCAGCGCAAGGATTTTGCCATGTACCTAAATCTTGACACGCACCGACTATAACTTACTCTCACAAATCTGGCGTAAATAGAGTTCGCTGACAACACTAGCTATATGAATTTTTCATTTACTTTTAAATTGTTTATTTCGAATCACCTTTCAGGATCAACTCAATGTCTGCTTTCGACCCAAAATAGATATTCAGAACTCGATACTCATCGACACACTGTTCTTGTCGAGTCTCTCGATTTTTAAGTTCTTTTAGCAAATAAAAAAACAGTAAACAACTTACCTCTTATTTTCTCATGCTTCATCTTTACTTGGCGAGTTATTAGGGGTGATAATGAATAAGGAGAACACCAATGGAAGCTTCTATCAAAAAAATTATCCTGGCTACTGACTTTTCAGGCATATCTAAAGATGCCGGTTCCCATGCTCTGCTATTGGCCCATACCTTTAAAGCAGAACTCAAAGCTCTGCATGTATTTGATCCAAGCGGGTGGAATCATCCATCACACTATTACATAGCATCAGACGGGGTTGCTGAAGGCCTTGAAGAAGCTATCCAACTAGGAAAAAATGCCCTTAAAGAACTGGCAGATTCTTTTGACCTAGAAGTTGAGACTATCTTTACAGAAGGCGACCCCGGTCATGAGATCGTTCGCGTTGCAGAGGAACTTAATGCTGATCTTATCGTCCTCGGAACGCATGGCTATGCGGGGTGGAAACGATTTACCATCGGAAGTGTTGCAGAGCTCGTTGTCAGACATGCTCCTTGTGCTGTTCTTACTATTAGGCCTAAAGGCAAATAAGGCAAATGATGCACAAAATATTGCTTCCTTCAATTCTGATTCTCGCTTCCTCTGTAGCCCCTGTCTGTGCCACCCAGCATGCTGGGGAGAAGATCTTTGAACAGTCTTGTGCTGCTTGCCATGGTAGCGATGGGACCGGAGCGATTGCAGGTGTTCCAGATTTAACTCAGTTCAAAGGTTTCAAATCTGGAGAAAATTCGGATGCGGCATTATTCGAGCATTTTTCCCATGTCAAGCAGGGAATAAAATCGTCCGGCCCTATTTCAATGCCACCGAAAGGAGGCAATCCTAATTTAACTGATCAGGATATAAGGGACGTGTTGAAATATATGCGTGAAAAGTTTACTGGAAAAATTGCTTATGCAGATAATCCACAAAACAGTGATCAGTTTGTCTCCAGACAGGAATATGAAAAACTAAAGGAAGAAATGCGAGTGCTTAAAGAGCAAATGCAAGCTCTTCTTAAGGATAAATCCCAAGTAGTATCTAGAAAACAAGCTGTGGCGGTAGAAGAACCAAATGTGCAGAGTAAAATTCTTGTCAGCAAAGAGTTAGACACATTCAAGCAAGCCGTAGTAGTAGAAGAACCAAGCACGCCGAGTAAAGAAACTGTTGCTAATAAAGAATTGGACACACTCAAGCTTGAAGTAAAAACTTTACGGGCAAAAACTGAGTCTCTAATGCCTGGATTGACTAGCTTCTTACTAACTGGTTATGGTTTTGCTGGATTTACAGATTCCGAGAATTCCAATTCGTCATTTAATGCGGGGTTTAACCCAATTTTTCTGTGGCGACCTCTTGATAACCTATTATTTGAAGCCGAAGTAGAATTCGAACTAGAAGATACCGAGACACATGTTGAGCTTGAGCTTGCTCAAATGTCCTACCTACTGAATGATTATATTACAGTTGGTGTTGGGAAATTCTTTAACCCTTCTAATTACTTTATAGAACGCTTGCATCCATTATGGATTAATAAACTACCCGATCAACCTATTACCATGGTAGGCAGTACCCGTTTACAGGCTAACACTCAACTTGGCGTACAAGTCAGAGGTGGCGTACCAATTGGTCAAACTCGAGGTGAATACGCTTTTTATGCCTCCAACGGACCAACTATGAGAGCAGACGGTACGCTTAGCTTTGATAACTTTACTGATATCAATAGTAACAAAGCGATTGGTGGTCGTCTCGGTTGGTTACCTTTTCCCAACTTTGGCTTTGGCTATGGATTTGAAGTTTCAGCCGTCGATGACCTGAATGGAGCTTCACTTTATTCTGTTACACATGTGGCAGATTTGAACTATCAAAAGACCAGTAAACGTATATTAGGTAGCATTGATGTACGTGCACAGTATGCTAGACGCCATGTTGAACGTTCCAGCAGCCCCATGCTCGCGTTTAATAATTTAAGTTCTGGTGGTTATGCCCAAATTGCCTACCGGCCAATTCTTTCCAGCTTGCAATTAATAAGAAATCTTGAGAGTGTACTTCGTTATGATTGGATAGATCGTCCAAGTAGCATCATGTTCAGTGATGAACAACGTTGGGCAATTGGGCTTAATTATTATTTGGCTGACAGAACAATACTTAAGTTTGCCTATCGATTTGATGATAAAAAAAGGGCGCTTGACAGTGATACTCTTTTTTTCCAAGCTGCAATGGGTTTCTGAGAAGAACAAATGCATAAGAATATTAGTTTAAAGGTTGTAATTGGCCTGGCTTTGGTTATTTTGATCGCTACAGCCTGCAGTCCTGCTGCAATGTTACAGAAACTGGATTGGAACCAAACACAACCTAGAAAAACAGGGGTTCAATTATGGGCAGAAAATTGTTCTCGGTGCCACAATATGCGGGCAATTGATTCATACAGCGATGCCGAGTGGGATGTGGCAATGCTACATATGCGTATCAGAGCAAACTTAGCAGCAGAGGATGCACGAGCAATCACAGAATACTTAAAGTCAGCCAATTAAAGTCGGGCATAAAAATTAATTCCTCTAAACTACTTTTAGTTTAACTGGGGTATACATTAGATAGGTGTTGAGAAGGTGAAACGACAACCTGGTCCTGGTCGTAAGCGTCTCGCGCTTCCTATGTAATTGGGTGATTGTATGTACCAGATGATGGTTGGACCCAACTTTGCTGCGCGGCAACTTCCATGTAAGGT
>QIFK01000174.1 GCA_003230615.1 Nitrosospira sp.
CGCCGCCTAGATTCACCGATGTACTCAACTTGCTAAAGGACGCCCCATGAGTTTGCACACCCTGCTTGCCGCCACTGACCTTTCTGCACCATCGCGTCATACTGCGCAACGTGCTGCGATGCTGGCTCAACAAATCGGAGCAAAGCTTGAATTTGTCCATGTGCTTGACAAAAGAGAGCTTGATGAACTTCAGCGATTGCTGGGCGAGGATGGTGAAGTATTAAAAGAGCGTATTCGGTCACAGACACGAGAGTTGCTGGCACAACTGGCTAACGACGTTGGTGAACCGCTCGGTGTAAGTGCTGGATGCCATCTGGTGGAAGGTGCTTGAAAGCATCACAGCGCAGGTGGATGTTCTTAATGCGAGCCTACTGATTGTAGGTGCGCATGGAACAGGCTTCGTGCGCCAACAACTATTGGGTGCGACCGCCGAGCGTTTACTACGTGTGACCCAATGTCCTGTTCTTACAGTGAAACAATCTCCTCTTAAGAAATACCAGAACGTACTTGTGCCAATAGATTTTACTCCTTGGTCGCTTAGCGCTATTCGTCTGGCGCTGACAGTTGTTCCTCAGGCTAAACTTACTCTATTGCATGCTTATGAGGTGCCTTTCGAAGACCAAATGCGCATGGCGGGTGAGAGTGAAGAATCGATCCGGCGCTACCGAGACAAAATTCGCCAAGAAGTGGGCGCCCGTCTCTATCAAACCGCGATGGATGCAGGAATTACCGAGGTAAATTGGCGCCCCGTAGTTTTACATGGCAATGCTGTACAGCGCATCCTAGAACAGGAGGAAGAACAGGGTGCCGATCTGGTCGTACTCGGCAAACACGGTCATGGGATGGTAGAGGAACTGCTGCTAGGCAGCAACACAAGACGAATACTTACACATGCACAATGTGATGTGCTAATCGCTAATCGTTAAGAGAGTCAACATTTATATTAATCTATTATGTAGCTTTATCAAATAAGTCCAGGCCGAATAAAAGTCAGGAATTTAATCTAATTTTTTAATGACTGGCAAAATTGATTGCCTGGCGTCCCTTCGTCGTCATCTTTCTCAGCGATTTTCTTACTATATCCATAATTTTAGTTTCATCAAAGTAACTATGATCTTGGATAAATGCTTCTAGATAGTTTTCTAGAAATACCATTACAACTACATCTTCCAAAGTTTGTACTTCACGGTCAGATTGTAACTCCTCCTTCTTAACCAATGAGGAAACCCGATTAATCACATCATTTTCATATCCTACTTTTCGAAGAATGGTTTTAGCAGTTTTAGCATGAAAATCCCTAAGATTTTTACGCCACTGATAATATCCTAACTTAGTCATAGGAAAATTCTCCCGCCCGATTTTCCACCGCTGGATATGTTGGCATCGAGCAGCTAGTTGCAAGGCTTCCGATGGATTTAACTCATAGTTATTAAGCATCGTGCTTACTCGTTCAGCATATAGCAACTCTTTTGGCCGTTCTTTCCGACCTAAAATTTCACGATTAGGGTCTTTACTATTTAGCTCATCAAACAGCTCAATAGCACGATTGAATCGGTCTTGGTTGGTTATCATCTTCTTATCATAAACTTATACCAGACTTCGTACAGAGAAAAATGTGCTAGCAGGGGCACAATGAATATATCCATCATTCTTGTGTACAACAATTACATTGACCCATCATTCTGTTGGGAGTAAATTTAAAATTGATATGTATCCAGTCCACTAACAATGGAGGATTTCGCCATGTTTGACTACCACCCTCTTTCTGCGCGCTACTTGACCGGTAATGTTTTGGTTTCTCGCCCTCCTCAATCCAAGTCTGTAACGCTCGAATCATCTGCTTTTGATGTGATGACCGATCTGCGACATTATGATGCTGCTGTAATCGAACCACATGTTTCTATGGAATTTGCTAACTCATACATGATACAGCGTGGTGTGCGTTCATTGCTCGTATTGAATCAAGATCAATCTCTTAAAGGTATTATTACTGCAACTGACATTCTAGGTGAAAAACCGCTTCGCTTTATCCAGGATCGTCGTGTGCGACATGATGAGATCCTAGTTTCTGACATCATGACATCACTCGAACATTTGGAATTTTTTTCCATCGAAGAGGTACAGAATGCCAAGGTTGGACACATTGTTGCTAGTTTGCGTGATACCGGACGACAGCATATCTTAGTAATGGAAAATAATGCTGTTAACAAACCTTCCATATGTGGCATTTTTTCGTTGACACAAATCGAAAGACAACTCGGTGTTACAATTTCTTCGACAAAAGTTGCCGAGAATTTTGCGGAAATTGAAAAGATGTTAATTGCACACTAGGGAACCACCTCCCCTGGTGATTGGAGTACATGCAGCTTCAGGTAGAGGGAGTATTAAGCGTGTGCTGCTTCATCAGGGAGAAAACCGACCAGAATTCGTTCTGTATTCTTAATTTCTAATATAAAACATCAAATCAGGGAAACGCTGGGATGGTCGGCTCCGTTCCTTCGATCTCAACCTGAGGAATATGTTGCTTTACACGCTCTTCAATTTCTTCAACTCGGCTCTTTGGTACATCAGCTAGCAGAAGAAGTTGTCCTGCCTCAATCGCATCTTCAAACTGCTTAATCCGAGTATTTCCGACACTTACGCCGATCATACCACCTGCCCACGCACCAATACCTGCGCCTGAAAGGGTAGCCATCAGTAGGACTCCACCCGCAAGCATCGGTGCAGAAGCCGGAAGGGTAATTGCGACCAACCCGGCAAGAATGCCAACTGACCCACCAAGCGCAAGGCCGCGTTCTACTGCAGGAATAAAATCACTTTTTTGAAAGAGGTTGGCTTCGGGTAAATCTTCCATTGGTGTGCCGCTCTTAGCAATAACGTGGATGTGTCGGTCATCTATCCGCGCTAGCAGTAGTTCGTCAACAATCCGTTTGGTGGTAGAAACGTCGGGAACAAGAAAATAGATTCGTCGCATCATAACCCCCTATAAAGTTGGTTAGTCAAGCGTCATTTAGGTAAAAACTCAGTTTCTGCCTATAAAGAACTTAGCCAATAATTTTAGACAAAAAATATGTGTTCGAGTTCACCAACATCTGTTTTTAATAGAAAATGAATTTTAGTGGATGGCTAGTTTCCACCTAGGTGGGTATCCATATCTATTCCTTAATACTGATCAGTTTTGTACGTCAACAAAAATTGTCTCCAGGGCATTCAGCATCCACTGCACGTAAGCGCGCTCTCAGTAACTTGATCTCGTCTAGTAATTCTAACGCAAGAGCTGCCCCGACGAGGTCAATGCCAATATCCCTTTGAAGACGTAAAGCTATGCGGGCACGGTTTAGGCTTATGCCATCGAAGTTCCAGTGATCCGGTTCGCTGCCTATTGGCTCCAGTATGCCAAAATCTACTAGCTCAATAATCTGCTCAGTAGGGACACTGCAGGCGCAGCAAAGATCGTTTAGAGTTAATTGGGTTTGTTCTTCTAGTATGCATATATCAAATTGTAGCAATCTATTTCCAGTTTTCATATCCTACACTCCCAGTTTAGTGCGTGGATTAAAATTTATTTCTTGCTTCATTTTTCGGTAAAAGTCCCTGGCAGCTTCAGTATCGGCTGGCGGCAACACTATTGTTATTATCACATAGCAATCCCCGAATGGATTGCCTGGTAGGCCGCGTCCCTTCAGTCTTAGCTTGTTTCCGGACAATGATCCTTCTGGTATTTTCAGTTCTACGATTCCACCGACCGTTGGAACCTTCACAGTTGCACCTAATGCCGCCTCCCAAGGAGCCACCGGTAAGTTGAGATAGAGGTCCTTACCATCCACTCTGTAAAGTGGATGTGCCTGAAATTCAACTTGGAGATATAAGTCTCCTGCTTTATTTTTTCCGACCCCAGCACTACCCTGTCCGATGAGGCGAATGTGTTGACCTTCACAGATACCTTTCGGGATATTTACGTTAAGAATACGTTCTCTAGTGGAGACATGGCCTTGCGAGTCCACCATAGGAACCTGAAGGGTGATAGTCCGAGTTGTACCCTGATAAGAGTCTTCTAGGCTAACGAGTACCTTGGCATGATGGTCTTCACCCCTGGCATTGAAGGCCGTGCGTTTAACTCCGCTCGTTCGAAAACCTTGTCCAAAAAGGGATTCGAAGAAATCACTATAATCTGCTGTATCGCTGTCTGTGAAACCAGTTCCTCTAAATTCGAAGCCAGTGTTCCAGTTAGGAGGGGGATGAAACTCCTGTCCTCCCTTCCAGTTGGCTCCTAGCTGATCGTAAGCAGTTCGTTTCTCTGCATCCTTCAGCACCTCATAAGCCTCTCCTAACTCCTTGAAACGTATTTCTGCATCAGACTCCTTGCTGACATCCGGATGATATTTACGAGCAAGCTTGCGGTAGGAACGTTTAATCTCATCTTGGGTTGCGTCACGCGCGACCCCCATGATCTGATAATAGTCTTTGAATTGCATAGATTTTCTCTGTCTAGGGACTTACGTCTATATAACAGGTTGATTGTAATGAAAACCAAAGGAAAATCTTGCAGGAATCCCTACAGCCTACAGTTGTTTCAGAGTATAGCGCATGGTAGGTCTTCGACTCTGCAAAAATAACCGTCAACCCTGTTCAGCTTGTCAAACCATATGACATATTTTGAATCATCCATTTCTTCTCCTGTTTACATTTTTATAGTAGAACAAACTGTTCACGACTA
>QIFK01000102.1 GCA_003230615.1 Nitrosospira sp.
TTCTAAACGCTATGGGAGCACAGTGGCTCTGGCGCCGACTGATCTTCAAGTCCCGGCTGGTGAGACTCTGGTGCTTATTGGTCCTAGTGGCTGCGGAAAGTCTACTTTACTGCGTCTGATTATTGGTTTAGTTAAATCAGATTCTGGAACTATCACTTTTGCAGGGACGATTTTAACACCGGAAAACATCTTCCAAATACGTCAGCGAATAGGCTATGTTATTCAGGAAGGAGGTCTTTTTCCCCATCTTACGGTGCGCGATAATGTTGTAGTTATGGCGCGTCACCTACATCGTGATACCGTCTGGATTAATTCTCGATTTACTGAGTTAGCAGAATTGGTGCGACTTCCCCAGGAATTGATGAGCCGTTTTCCCGCTGAACTTTCAGGTGGGCAGCGCCAACGTATTAGCTTAATGCGCGCTTTAATGCTAGACCCAGAGTTGTTATTACTGGATGAACCGCTAGGCGCACTAGATCCTATGATCCGATATGAGCTTCAACAAGAACTAAGTAGAATTTTTAGGCAACTTGGTAAAACAGTCATACTGGTTACTCATGACATTGCAGAGGCTGCCTACTTTGGCCATTCCTTGGTACTTATTAGAGATGGGCATATTGTTCAAGCAGGCCCCTTCAAGGAGCTTGCTCAGGCGCCTGCTGAGCCATTCGTAGAGCAGTTCATAAACGCTCAGCGTAAGCCCATGGAGCGGCTTACAAAGGCTCTTAGATGAAGATTGGGCGGCTGATAAGAACGATGTTGCTGGGGTTATGCGTTACTTCCTATATGCCCCTGGCTCTTGGTAAAGAGTCACCCGAAACAATTACTGTTGGATCAAAAAATTCTACTGAGTCAGTAATCTTAGGGGAGATGCTCAGTCACTTGGTTCAGAACTCAGGGAACGATGCTGTACATCAGCGTCAACTAGGTGGAACCCGTGTGTTGTGGAATGCATTACTTAGTGGTGAGATCGACGTATATCCAGAGTACACAGGCACCTTGCTACAGGAGATACTGGTTGCAGAAAACCTACAGACTGGGGCGGAACTTAGACAGTCTTTAGCTGCACATGGTTTGCGTATGGCCGGCCCATTGGGATTTAACAATACTTACGCAATTGGCATGAAGGACAAATTAGCCGAACAGCTCGATTTGCGTAAAATTTCTGATTTGCGAAACCATCCAAAACTTATGCTTGGTTTTGGAAATGAATTCATGGATCGTGCTGATGGCTGGCCTGGTTTGCAGCAGCATTATCAGCTTCCACATCAAAATGTTAGAGGCTTAGAGCATGACCTTGCTTATCGTGGTATCGAGTCTGGCACACTCCATGTAACAGATCTTTACGTAACCGATGCAGAAATTGCACACTACAATCTACGTGCTCTTGAGGACGATCTAAACTATTTTCCGGTATATGACGCAGTGGTTTTATACAAAACTAATCTCGTGCATCGAGCCCCGGAGGCCATAGTGCTGTTTAGGCAGCTTGCCGGCAGTATTGACGCGTCGGTCATGAGAGAGATGAACTCTCAAGTAAAACTGCATGGTAAAGAAGAATCAAAGGTCGCAGCTAATTTCCTGGAAAAAAATTTAAAATTGGATATTGAAGTTCAGGTTCAAAGTGCGTGGCAACAGTTCTGGCGTCACACAAGAGAACATTTAATGCTTGTTGGAATTTCTCTATCAGCAGCAATTCTTCTTGCTATTCCACTTGGCATCCTGTCAGCACGTCAGCCGCGAGTGGGCCATATCGTGCTTGGCACAGCTGGAGTTATCCAGACCATTCCTTCCTTGGCACTATTCGTGTTTATGATCCCACTGTTAGGTATTGGTTGGGCGCCTGCAGTTGTGGCTTTATTTCTTCACAGCTTACTACCGATAATTCGCAATACTTATGCGGGTTTGAAGGATATCTCACCAACCATCGTTGAATCTGCACAAGCACTTGGCTTGCCCCCCCACTCGATGTTGCGCATTGTTGAATTACCGCTAGCGACTCGGTCCATTCTTGCTGGGATAAAAACATCAGCAGTTATAAACGTGGGTACCGCTACCCTGAGTGCTCTTATTGGTGCTGGCGGATACGGTCAGCCTATTCTTACCGGTATCCGGCTTGATAATATCAGTTTGATTCTCCAAGGCGCAGTTCCTGCTGCTGTACTAGCACTGCTTGTTCAGGGATTATTTGAACTAATCGAACGTGGGTTGCTTCCAAAAGGACTTCGTATACAGGCAAACCAAACCAAGTTAATAAGCTAGGGAAATGAAATATTCCGATACCTATATACGTGGGATTAGCTTGACAATACCAGTATTCACCACGGTTATTTTCAAGTTACGAATTTTGTCTAATCATCCGATTGAGCGTTTCTAGCATTGAGAGACTTGCGACAAGAGGACTGAGTTAAAAGGGGGGGGATGTAAGACCAGTCAAGGTAAAAGATAATATGAAAAGAATCGTATAGTTGTCGTAGTAGGAGGCAGCCAGAAAAGTGGACGTCGACCCGATAAACTTACCTGTTAGTACTTCAAAAATATTCATGATTTCTCTTTAATGCTAATTTCAAGTCGTTCACTATATACGGCCTGAAAACTGTTTTACAAAGCGTTGGTCAATCCAGTCTTTCCAACCATACCCACTCACCTTGTATGCTCCAATTTCCCCAGGAGGCTACTGCAAAACGAGGTCCACAAGCCAGCAAATACAGTGAATAGCGACGTGGTTTGTAGATGGTCATTTGTCCATTTTTTAATGCTGCTAGCAAGTTCGCACCAAGCACGGGTCCTACGTGAACTGAATGAACGCCTGAGCGTGACATTACCAAATCTTGTCGAGAACAAACGTCGCCTACTGCAAATACATTTGGATGTGATAGGCTTCGGTGATATTCGTCGACAGCAATGTATTCGTTTTCGTCTAGCATGAGTTTGGAGTGTTTTAGCCAGATAGGCGCTTTGGCACCAGTGGCGGCAATTATGTAGTCTGCAATCAACGCAACACCATTCGATAACATTAACCCGTTTTTTGTTCCTGCTGCCCTTAGGTAATGAACAGAAACACCAGCTTCTACTAAAATTTTATGAATGCGACGCTGCGCGCCATTTGCAAATCCGAACAATAAACCAGATTCGGAAGCCACCAGATCTACATGTCCATTAGCATCTGAGCGTGTAAAAGCATATTGTGCGGCTAGGGCAAGCTCCACCCCAGCACCGCCGCCACCAACAACTACAAGACGATAATCAGATTTGGTTTGCTTAAAAGATAGTATTTGTGGCCAGGCTTCAATGAAATTATCTAGTGGCCTGATAGGAAACAAATTTTCCTGCGGTATCTCAAGCCATGATAAATCAGTTTCGCTGCCGACATTCAATGAAAGGAGGTCATATTCAATACGTTTACCTTCCGCTAAGTACACGCAACGAAGGTCAGCATTCATGCCTGTAATCGAGTTAACCACCAAACGCACGTGTGCGGCTTGTACTAGCGGCTTTAGATCGATTTGACACTGTAATTTGTTGTAATGACCTGCTATCCAACCTGGCAACATACCGGAGTAATTCTGGTAAGCGCTAGGCGAAATTAGAACGACTTCTATGCCGGTAGGTTTTTCACAAGCAAGTACGCGTAGCACTGAAAGATGTGCATGTCCGCTACCGACTAGAACCAAGCGTTTCATAAAATAATTAGCTTAATAAAATGATACGAAACATCTGTAACACCACTACCGGATCTCATGTAAGCGAATTAGATTATG
>QIFK01000061.1 GCA_003230615.1 Nitrosospira sp.
ATGATGGCGAGACCAGTACTGGATCAGTAAGAGCGGTCCTTCAGTCCGCTCCTGGCACGGCGGTGCTTAGTACCGCAGTTGTAGATGCCAATTCCTATATAGTATGCATGGGCATTTGAACCTCACGAGTGACTAACTACCCAGTGTAAAATCGCATGGTTGAGCAAATTGCCTCAAGCAATGCTGTTATATCTAGTCACACTGGGGCGGGAGATATATTTAATAAACTAGGCTAGCTACATCATATAACAATTTGAAAAGTAAGGTATTAACAGGTATAGATACGATTTCCCCATGTATCGTTCTCATCAGCAATATTTAACGCCGCCTCTAGAGGCGGCGATATGTACTTTAAAATCTATTTTTTCCATTCCTCAAGCTTCTTGGCTGCCCATTCTCGCCCTCCGAGGCCGAAAGCAATAGCGCCAGCAACAGCTATGGCGCCCAAGCCAAGGCTAAATCCCATAACAATGATCTCATTTGCAAGTCCCATCTGGCGCAATCCAATTGAAACAGCCAATAGGATGATGGCCCACTTGACAAATTTGGCAACCTTATCAACTGTCCCTTCGCCTGTAGATGACATGGCTCTTGCGACCAATCCGGCTACCCAGATGCCGAAGCCAATAATGATGGCTCCAAAAATTACACTACCACCAATTCCTAGAATTGTTGTAAGGACCTCTGACACTGTGTCAAACTGAAGCAAATGCGCTGCTTCTATTGCACCAAAGAGAATTACGAGGAAACTCGCTATCTTTGCGATCACAATCGAGCCACTTAGACCATTTTCAGAAGCATTTGCCCCTAAAAGTCCCAGCTTGTCTACGGCCTCATCAACACCGAACTGAGGCAAGAGTTGTCTCAGAAAGTCACCAACAAAACGAGCGACAATGGCCGCAATCAGGAGCACGATGCCAGCAATAAAAATATTTGGAATGGCATATAGGATTCCTTCCAACATCTTTGTTGCAGGTATGGAGATTGCTTCCATCTTAAGTGCATCCAAGCTTGCAATCGAAACAGGTAGTAAGATCAATACAAAGACAAGGAGTCCAACCACATTTGGTAGAGATTCTATTTTCGTGATCTGAGCCAGTCCGGATTTTTCAAGCAGTGAATCCAAACGAGCCACTGTCAAAACGCTTGTCACAGCGCGTCGTGCAATGCTGGCAAAGATGTAACCGATTCCAAAGATCAAGCCAGCTCCAACAAGATTCGGTAAGAATGCCAGGAACAAGTCGACCATATTTGTTAATGGTGCAACAGTCGATTGCATGCCCAGTAATCCTAGCGCTGAAGTCAATGCAATCAAGATCACAACCCAATAGACCGCTTTGCCCAGGTTTTCACCTAAAGTTGGGGCACCCATACCAGCAGATTCATTGACAGTCTTTGCAATACTAAGGCTGTCAATAGCCTTTCTTAATCCCCATGCAACCAACTTTGCAACTAGCCAACCAGCAACCATAACTGCAATTGCACCAAGGAGTTTTGGCCCCACTGTTGCTATTGTAGTTTCCATTTCTGTTAGAACTTCGTTCATCATCCACCTCCCCTTTATTTGTGGAATATGTTATGTATCATCTGACTAACTTTTAAGCCCTGGAAACAGATTCAAAAAATTTAATCTGCATGTTATTCCATTCTTAAAAAGCTAACATGTTGGTCAGATAGACGTATTCATTATGCGCCAAAATTTAAAAGATAATATAAATTATTACGTACAGTGCAATATCGGGCCTGGATAGGGCGAAGTTGGATTTACTGCTGTTTCACGTACTCGGAATGTCGCCTAATATTAAATTCAGATTACATATAGACAAAAGTCACTATTTTGGTTGTGTTATATCTTGATTAGAAGAGGAGTTAATACGAAAAAATAAACTGATGTAGTACTACTCCCATAGTAGTATTGATAGGTTGGACAGCACATCACCGATATTGTTATGCTAGAGACTCTGGGTAGACATTCAAATTTTTACAAACACCAATCTATTTGTTTTGTCGTTTAATTTAATACGGACAGCTATGGCAAAAGAAATTCTTAAATTACGGAAAGAGCATGTGAATTTCAAAAAACTGCTCGATATGCTCGACGCACAGTTAGATCTTTTACGCCAAGCAGAAGACCCTGATTACCAACTCATGACTGACATCATATATTACTTGATTGAGTATGCTGATACTTCTCATCATCCAAGGGAGGAGGCCATTTTTTCACTTCTTTTGGAGCGCGATCCCAATCTAGAGCAAGACGTCGCAGAGATTACTAGGCAACATAATACGATTGCGGAGTCTGGAGCCCGCTTTCACGAAAAACTTGAGAGTATCATCAACGGTGAGAGTGAAATTATGCAGCTACAGGAGATAGAGGCACCGGGGCGCCTGTGTATCACAACGCTTCGTGCCCATATGGACAAGGAAGAAAAAGGCCTATTCATGTTGGCTGAACAACTACTGAACAATGATGACTGGAAGAAAATTAACGTTAAAATGCGGCCTAAATCGGATCCCCTATTCAGCACGAATGTAGATGAACGTTTTCTTTCGCTGTGTCGTCAACTTGGACAGGCAGCTTGTAAAAACACTCATGACAGAAAATAAAGGCAAGTGTGCTAGATACCTCATGAGTTCAAATAGAAGCGATTCAGCTACTTTATTAATTTGATATGTCCCATACATACTATGAACTACCAGGTAACGGCCTTAGCATCATTTCGGATCGATTGTTGCGCCATAATCTAATTAAGATAATTCCCTGTAGAATCAATGAAATTACGATAGTCTTTATGGGAGACCAAACTATCATTGTTAGTCAGATTTAATATTTATTTCTGTCCCAGTCAAAAGATAATGCCGATAAAAACTCATAGATAGAACCTCACAACAACCTCATAATGTCAAATCCATATAAATTTAGGAATCAAATGAGAACCTGTTTGTTATTATTTTGTTTATTATTAGGAGCTTGTGTTGCACCAATTGTGAACAAGGACGTAGGCGTAGTGGAGATTACTTATAGCCAAGCGCTTCAAGGCTTAAATAGCAAAGAAGATGTTCTAGTGCGTTGGGGTGGGATTATTATTGAAGTGCAGAACGAAGAAAAATTTAGTATCTTACAAGTAAAATTTTACCCTCTCAATTACTTGGGACGCCCACAGATAGATAAACTAAGCGAAGGCCACTTCGTCATTAAAGGTGCCGAATTTCCTAATCCAGTGGTTTATGCTGAAAATATGGAAATTACAGTTGTGGGGACTCTTAAAGGTAATATTGAACGTACGGTAGACGGAGAGTTCGTTCGGGTACCACTGATATTATTAAGTAGCTTCACAAAAAAATCTATTTCGCAATCTGTTGCTTACCCTTATATATGGGACAGCAATGAGCAAGCTACTGGTGATGAGATGTTGACAGGAACAGTCGGTATGCTCCGGGATCTTGCAATTAGCCCATATATGTTTCTTTATTATATTTGTTGCGCTTGGTGGGATAAGCAAGCTGATAATGAATACCTCTAGTGTAAATATTAGAGGAGAGAGCATGGGAATGGGGGTAGGGTGCCTGACGCTGACTTAACTATTAAATCTGTATAGCAATAATAAAGTAGAACGATCTTTACGTGGTTTAAGACCCAATGAAAGAAACAGCAATATGTACCATTTTATACGTAGAAATGCACTAGGTATGAGGTTCATAATAATCCTAGCGTATGAGCATATATGGCAAA
>QIFK01000098.1 GCA_003230615.1 Nitrosospira sp.
CGAAATTATGGCGGTGAGGGCGTTAGCGTTAAAACTGTTACGGGCAATCGCTCTAAATATTTAAAAGCCATAACTGTTATGGCAAAACGAGAAGCAGGTTATGATTCTGAAAACAGTGACTGGTTCTGGGCTAAATATAAACCTAACGGTGAATTGCATACCAATCCCAAAGGTATGTTGTTAGCTGGGCGAGTAGCTAAGGGTATGAAGGCTGGCTGTATAGCGTGTCATAAGTCGGCGTCTGGAAATGACCTGGTATTTATTCATAATAAAGAAGCCAATGCTGAGGTGACAATTGTAAAATAGATCAGAATTACCTATTGACAGTAATGAAATGGCCAACACTCACATCTAACGGACATCAAAAAGCGACGCTCCTCATTGCTATGCTTTTTGTTGCCGCTGATGTGGGGTGTCGGGCCTGATACATAAATACGAATACCCCGTTGCCATTACTACTCGAGATGGTATTTGCGCTTCTTGCCATCAACCGAGTGGACAATGGCCTGTGTGGTAATTAGCTTGTCGCCCGCTGGAACCACCAAGAAATCAAGATCGTACTTGCGTCCCTTCGAATCCACGAAGTCGGCGCAGCTCACGTAAAAGTCACCTTTTTTCACAATTCCGGGATGCAGTTTCTTGAGACTGACCTTGAGAAGCTTGTCTTCCACCGGATCATACAGGCGGAGTGTGCCATCTATTGTCTGGCTCTTGATGAACGTATCCATGGTGGCCTGAATATTTGTGCGCAGATCCCCCTTGATTGAAGGATCATCCGCCGCGTGGGCCACAGGGCCCGTTAGCAGTGACAGCGCCAGCAGTAACGGTGCAATGACCTTTTTCGCTTGCTCGATTTGGCTTTTCATAATCTTTTCTCCACTGAATGACTAAATATAGATTGGAGCAGAACCCATTCGGAGTCTGCCCTATTGTTTAAGACGAATAAGTGAGCGGTTTGATTGCAGAACGGCAGGAAAATCAGAAGAACGGTACCGTTAAAACAAAGGCCAACGCCGTCATGCCGGCGCAGGCCGGTATCCATAAGTTTTTGATTTTAATAACTGATAAAGTCACTGCATTCCGGCCTTTGCCGGAATGACGAGTTTATGGGACAGCAATGATTTTAGACGAAATGACCAGGCTTTGTGTCTAAACGAGCGCCTTAGGCGTTATTATTTATGTGCAATTTCCTTATCTGTGAACAAGTAATCTTTCAACTCCTTGTCAAAGGATGGGTCTTGTCGGCGAATCCATTCTAGTAGCATTGCTGCATGTTCTTTTTCTTCATCTCTGTTGTGAGCAAGGATTGCTTTTAAATCTTCGTTTTTACATGCGCCAGCTCTCTGATTGTACCAATCGACCGCTTCGAGTTCCTCCATAAGCGATGTAATTGCTCTATGCATGTCTCTTGTCTTATTTGTGAGCTCGTCTATTGGCTCGTGATAACCTTCATTTGACATTTCTAATCCTCGTTAAATTGATAGTTTGTAATGTATAACATTTTTAATAACAGGCAAAATAAAGTGTAGCGATGAACGAGCGGTACTTTGTTTTGTCCATATTAATTTTCATTAGCTGTTTTTATCTGCTTCAATATCTAGTAAATATTTTCGGCGGTGCCTTTCACTTCGCAGAACATAAAGTATATATATTTCCTTTTTTGATGCGATAATAAATGTGGCAAGGATCACCCATGATTTCTTTATTTATTAGCTTTTTAGTGTCAATCATCCAACGAACGACCGCAATTCCTGCAGGTGACAGGGACTCCCTTCGCCAGGTAGTCTCTTACTACCAGCCAGTTGGTTCTCGAAACCACGCGCGGCTCAATTTCCTGCAGATCCTTGGTGAGTGAAGCACCGCAGTAGGGACAAACCAGTATCCGTCCCATAGCTAGCCGAAGTAATACGAAGGCAACAAAGCTGAAAATGACTATCCATAGGGATGAGCGAAGGATGCCAATAACCAACAGTCCCAGTATACCTCCAGCGACAAGCAGCCAGAGATTCAGGCGCTTGAGCAGCTGTCTGCGGTTGGAGCTAAGGCGCTGGTGTGTACTATTTTTTGCGTTTCTATATCGCTTTACCCGTGACGAGGCGGTTTCGATTCGTGACTGAGGAATAACAAGAAGCCAGAGAAGTGCAGCTATCGCTGCTATCGAGATACCCAGGAGCGTTGCCGTAAAGGGATACAGATAGCTAAAGCGGTCGATGAATGCTTTCCCATCTTTCAGGTACAACACAGGTACGGTAGCGCCAATAGTGTTTAGCGTTCCCCATGTATCCCATACCGCCCGCGAGGTGGTAAAACGGCTGAGCTGCCCATTTACCTGATATTCGATAATGATTTCGTAAGCATCGCCATAAGGCCCCCCGCCATTCGTCTTCCTTTGTTTTTCGATAATACGCCCGTCGACCTTCTCACCATCCAGTATTTGATAGTACTCGGTAGCAAATGCGATTCCGGCGATGGTGAGAAGCAGTGTTATCGACCTCAGGAGATTTTTGACATGTTTAGAACGTGCACTCAATTCAAAATACCGTATTTAAGCTAATGATGCCATAAGATGCGACGTCAGGAGCGTCCCGCGAGCGAAGCGAACGACTTGATGGCTTGTATGCTGGTTTATTCACTTACTGAATGTTTGAGTGCGTCAGATACCCATTGATTTATGCTCTTATGTTCTGCAGTCGCACGTGCGGCAATTTCACTATGTAATCCAGGTGGTATCCTAAGGTTGAATTTACCTGAAAACTCTTTTGTTGGAGTTATGCCTTTCTCTTCACATACTTCCAGAAACACCATTAATGAATTCTTGAACTCCTTTCGAAGGATAGCAGGGTTTTTACCATAAAAATCTGCACTTCCATTCAGACCAAGAATTTCCCCGCGAAACTGATCAAGATCAGGATCATATTCAATCTTTGCTTTATAACCATCTACTTCCATCATATTCATGGCAATACCTAATATTTTACCAACCAGCTGCGTATACTAGCAATAGCTCCTTTATCTGTATTTGGTGAAGGGTGAGGCCTGTGAAATACCCGAACTTCACAAAATAACACTACTGCAACACGAGAACCTGCTCTTTCTGATATGTCCGCACCCAGCCCTTTGAATAAAGACTCAATATCCTTCCATGGAATATTCCCGCTAGTAGGTCGCTTAAATATCTTCTCTAGCGTAATAATTTCAATTTACCACCTTTGATATTTTTTTGAGAATATCTTTATCTTCTCCAAACTTGCAAATTGCACCACAATCTTTTCTTAAATCGCTGAACAATATATAGTGAATCTCAATATCACTATTTTTAATCGATGGCCTCTGTAACTGCAAGATTACTTCTTTTTCCCGTTTATCGGGAATAATAAGGTATAAAGATGGTAGGTTATTTGGGAATGAATAATAAAGATCGGTAAGTCTTAATATCCCGGAATAGATGGATGTACTTTTTTCTAC
The DNA here is from genome assembly GCA_003230615.1 of Nitrosospira sp. Lineage (GTDB taxonomy): Bacteria > Pseudomonadota > Gammaproteobacteria > Burkholderiales > Nitrosomonadaceae > BJGV01. The sequence continues at coordinate 3,466 of QIFK01000098.1, forward strand.
TTCAAAAGCACAGGTGATTTTATTTGAATCCTTTTCAAACCAAATTACATCAATAAGAGTTATTGTTTTATAAGTATCTTTATCAACATCTATTTCCGGGAACTTATCTACACAGATAAATGATAGACTATTACCATTATGACATTTTGACCTGTCATTTGTTGCGGCAATAACATCATAACCAATTGAATTTCCGATAGTGAGAATGTGATGCTGCATTTCTGTATGGAGATCTTCCTCCTCCATTTCACTTACAACTTCCTTGTG
>QIFK01000100.1 GCA_003230615.1 Nitrosospira sp.
GCGAGATGATACCATTTCGCTGCTTCCTGATAGTCCTGAGTTACGCCTTTACCTTCTTCATACATCCACCCAAGATTATTTTGCGCATTTGCAATTCCTTGACTAGCTAGCGGGTGTAGTAATGCTAGAGCTTTAGCATAATTACCGTTCTTATATGCCTCTATTCCTTCTTCAAAAACACCTGCTCTGGCAACACTACTGGATAATGATAATATGGTGGCTATAAATAAAATCCATGTCTTCACTTTAACTTCTCTTAAAAACTAAACGGATAGATCCATATCTGTAAAACGGATAACCGAGGAGAAACTTGAGGGTAGAACTTGTCTCTGAACATTCGCTCCGGGTCGAAACCTTTCCTTCACGAATATCCACTTTGTGCCAAAAGCGGACGTTCATAGATTTTCCTTTTAGGAAATCTCCTGTAATAATTGTATTTGTTGGTACAAGTCAGACATGCATAAATGTTTAAGACGTTACATGTCCCATCTTGTCACTTTGATAATCAGCTATTGCCTGATTAATTTCTGATTGCGTATTCATAACAAATGGGCCGCTACCTGCTATCGGCTCGTTAATCGGCTCACCACATAGAAGTAATGCTGTTGCGTTTTTTGAGCTTTCGATACTGATGTGGTCACCAGTTCCGTCAAACACACCAACTTCTGCCGCTCTGATAGTATTAGAACTGTTAATTTGCACTGAACCTTTGAGTACCGCTAGTAATGCAGTGCGGTCGTCTGGCACCACAAGATTAAACGGTTTCTTGTTTTTAAGAAGAAGATCCCATACATGAATTGGCGTAAATGTCATGGCTGGTCCTATAAGATCATCGTACTTACCCGCGATAACACGAATGCTTCCTTGCCCGTTAGGGAGGATCATGAAAGGAATCTGATCATTTAAAATATTTTGATAACGTGGGGGCGACATTTTATCCTTGGCGGGCAGATTGACCCATAACTGTACAACTTCAAATATGCCCCCATGTCGTGCAAAGTTTTGGCTATGAAACTCATCGTGGACCAAACCAGATGCTGCCGTCATCCACTGAACGTCACCGGGTCCAATTTTTCCACCGCCGCCGGAACTGTCACGATGCTCGACCTCACCACTATAGACAATGGTAACTGTTTCAAAGCCACGATGTGGGTGTTCGCCTACCCCAAGGCGTTTTTCTGTCGGAGGAAATTCTTTTGGACCAGCATAATCAAATAACAAGAAAGGACTAATAGTAGAACCAAGGCTCGAATAGCTAAAAAGTGTCCGTACAGGAAAACCATTACCGACCCAGTGGCTAACAGTGTTACGTTGTATGCGATGCAATTTCTTAGCTGGCGTTTTAGGTTTCATTTCTAACATTAGCTATTTCCTCCTGCTTAAATATGGTCTATAAAGGTTACTCCCTAGCATGATTGATGAGAACTCATAATTTTCGAAATTCGCGCTAGGGAACACAGAACAATGACGTATAGATTTGACTATATTCAAACATTTTTGCAGATTATGGAAACTAGTAGCATCAGAGCATCTTCTCGGCACATGGTTTTATCTAAATTAGTTGTTAGCAAACGTATTACTGATCTGGAGCTACCTATAGGGTTAAGCTGTTTCACCGATCAACACCTGGCTAATAATAGAGACCGTGCTTATATTTGATGTAAATTACAACTTAAATAAAATTAGTAATAGATATTTATTATGATTAAAAAAGCGAATACAGATTATCCTATTCATGAGCTCATCGAAAATCGATGGAGTCCTTACAAGTTTTTACCAGATCGCTTAGTTCCGAAGGAGGATCTGTTCTCGTTGCTTGAGGCAGCTCGCTGGGCTCCCTCTTCTTATAATGAGCAGCCATGGCGTTTCATTATTGCACCCAGAGAACAAACAGAAGAATTTGAAAAACTATTATCGTGTCTTGTGAAGGCGAATCAGGAATGGGCAAAAAATGCTAGTGTCCTGATGCTTGGAATTACACACCTTACTTTTGATCGGAATGGCAAAGAGAACAAAGCAGCAATGCACGATTTAGGAGCTTCAGTTTCACATTTGTCTTTTGAGGCAACTACAAGAGGAATATCTGTTCATCAAATGATAGGTATCGATCCGCAAAAAGCGAGGGAAGGCTACGCTATCCCAGAGAATTTCGAGGCACTTATCGCAATTGCAATAGGCTATCCAGATTCAAATGAAACTGCTAACGATACCTTAGCTATAAGAGACCGGACACCAAGAGTAAGGAAAACTATTTCAGAGGTAGTGTTTTTCAAGGAGTGGGGTTCTGCCTTTATATAATTTTGTGACCTATGTATAGCACTATTCTTCTATGCAAAAATGAATGTCCTTTTTGTGCCAAAAATGGACGGTCGAGTCTATTGCAACCCATTTATTGGCAATCTGCTAACTGCTCGCTTGACTGTTTAGCGCAGTTTTAAGGGCTTTGGCCAAATTGCTTACGGAGCCAGTGCCCCAGTAATGTAAGAAAACGATCTTGGGTGATTCTCCGGTCATGTGGTGATGAATCGCAGTGATGAAAATACAGACAGAGAACAGTGCAAAACACTAGTATTAATTGTATTTACACTTGAATTTACAGAGTCAATATTTAACCATGTTTAGTCAGATATTCTCCAGGTCTCGTTTAGGGTGCCAGAACCATAAGAGGCTCGTTCTCCGATTCGATTACGATCGGTGTCTCTCCGACGATATCGCCATCGGCCTGGACCGGTTCGCCGACGGGGCCTTCTACCCGAACCCGGCTAATGCGGTAGTGCTGCACGTCCGGAAGCTTGCCGAGACGGGAGAGCGCAATCGCGACGAGATAGCGGAGCATGTGCCAACGCCCGGCGTACTCGAAAACACAGATATAGAGTCCTTCATTCCACACGCTGGCCTCGGGATTTAGCCGGAACCGGCCGCCATAATATCGACCGTTGGAGATAATGGCCGAAGCGGCCTGGCAATCGATACCTTCCCCTCGTATTCGAAGCGTCGTTGGCCGGTAGTGAAGCCAACATGATAAGGTTTGATATGCATAGGCCAGCTTCCCGAAGTGTTTCTTCAGGCTCGGATGAATATTTGCAACGACGTGGGCGTCAAAGCCGACGCCGGCCATTTGAATGAATCGACGGTGATTGGCGCGCCCCGTGTATAATCGGCGGGGCTCTCCGGTGGCGATGACGTTGGCGATACCGGCAGGATTGCCGGGTAGGTTGATCTCCAAGGCGAAAACATTCGCGGTTCCCAACGGTAAGATCGCCATTGGAGGTGATTGCGGTCCGAGCCCGTTTATGACTTCGTTGATTGTGCCGTCGCCACCGGCGGCGACAATCACATCGAACCGCTCGGCGGAGCACTCGGCTGCAAGCTGTTCCGCATCACCCGGTCCAGTTGTTTCCGCCAGAACGTAGGTACACTCGAGTCGTTCGAGGCAATCCATTACATCGCGCAGTCGCTGGCGACTGCGCGGCCCGGCGACCGGATTAAAGATGACTCTCAGTCGTCGCCGTTTCGGGACAGGGATGATTTGCGCACGCCACTGACCGGAATCAACACTCTCTTCCCGCTTATCTAGTCCGATAACGTGGTCCACCTTTCCTGAATATTCCTCATGGAATCGATCGAACTTTCTACCATCGAGTACACCGGATCCGCCGGTAGCACTATATCTTCAAGCGAAAATTTCAGTTTGTCGCTTTTATACAC
>QIFK01000177.1 GCA_003230615.1 Nitrosospira sp.
AGAAAGTAACATATAGCAAGGAAAATCAAGATATTTTTAGATAACACAAAAAAGTGTTGTTTTTTTGCAACATCAGCTATTAGTTATCTTTTTGCAATGCAAGCAAAACCAACCATTCAGCTCCTCTTTGTACTTTGCAGGTCCGCGTTTTACAAGTCTATGCATACGGTTTCGGACTATACCAGAGATATCGTGCCAACTCTACAACCAAACAGTTAGTCTGCATGAGGAAGACCCGACCAAGCACGACTTGATTGATAACATAATTTCACATCAAGGCAATTTTTTTGTGCACAGGTAATTTGATAGATAGCTTGGATCAACTCAAACATTAAGGATTATGTATTTTTCCCCACGAATCCTTCAGTGTTACAACACGGTTAAACACTGGCCTGCCTGGCTTCGTATCCACTCGATCGGGAACAAAGTAACCATTCTCTTCCGGCTGAGCCTCATTGAGTGAAGACTCTATATATGCGGAAATAATCTCCTTGGAATGCGTATTAAGCAACGCCTTGTAATCTCGCTCACTTACGTCGGGATGGGATTGGGTAAACAAACGGTCATAAAGTCGTACTTCGCCTTTCAGAGCATGTTTAGATGAAAGCCAATGAATATTCCCCTTAACCTTGCGCGTTTTTGCTCCTGTTGTACCGCTCTTGGTATCAGGGTCGTAAGTACAGTGGATTTCCTCAATTTCGTCACTCGCGTTTTTCACTACTTTTACACACTTTACGATATAGGCGTAACGTAACCGCACTTCTGCTCCAGGTGCAAGGCGAAAGTACCCTTTAGCTGGAATCTCCATAAAATCATCGCGCTCGATGTAAAGAATTTTCGATAGTGGCACTACACGCTTTCCCCACTCGGGTTTCTGTGGATGATTAGGAGCGAAACATTCTTCTTCGCCACCATCTGGATAATTGTCTATGATGAGTTTCAGTGGCTTCAACACGACTATGCGACGTTGTGCACGCACGTTCAGATCTTCGCGCAAGCAATCTTCAAGCACACCCATATCTATCCAGGAATCCGCTTTACTAACACCAATACGCTCGGCAAACAAACGGATTGACTCAGGGGTGTAACCCCGGCGGCGTAATCCAGCCAGAGTAGGCATGCGTGGATCATCCCAACCCTCTACGAATCTACCTTCAACCAGTTCGCTCATGATACGTTTGCTCATCACGGTATAGGTGAGCTTGAGTCGCGCAAACTCTATTTGTTGTGGATGACAGGGAACCATGGTTTTTAATTGCGTCAGCAACCAGTCATAGAGCGGACGGTGATCCTCAAATTCCAGTGTACAAATAGAGTGAGTAATGTTCTCCAAAGCATCGGAAATACAGTGAGTGTAATCGTACATGGGATAAATACACCATTTGTTACCAGTGCGATGATGGTGAACACCGCGGATGCGATAGATAACCGGATCACGTAAATTAATGTTGGGAGAAACCATGCTGATTTTAGCGCGTAATACGTGCGCACCGTCGGCAAACTCTCCCAGTTTCATGCGCCGAAACAGATCTAAATTTTCAGCGACTGGGCGCTCACGGTAGGGACTGTTACAACCAACCTTAGTCAAAGTGCCGCGCAGTTTGCGAATTTCCTCAGTAGTAAGGCTATCTACATAAGCTTTTCCTTGATTTATAAGGTACTCGGCGAATTCGTAAAGCTTGGCGAAATAGTCGGAAGAATAGTGCAAGTGTTCCTCCCAATCGAAGCCAAGCCATCTGACCGAATCGAGTATTGAATCAACGTATGCTTGTGTTTCTTTTTCCGGATTAGTGTCATCAAAGCGTAGATGACATACCCCTTTATAATCATGTGCAAGACCAAAATTGAGGCATATGCTCTTAGCATGGCCAATGTGCAAATAACCGTTAGGTTCTGGTGGAAAACGGGTTTCTACGCGCCCACCCCACTTATTGATACGATTGTCTTCCTCAATAATGTTTCGGATGAAGTTGGAAGTAGGTGCAACTGGTAAAGAAATAGCAGATGCGCCTTTTAATGTGTCTTTCAAGTCAGTCTCTCGAAACAAGTGGGAAATAACCCAACCTAGCGAAATACATTATAGTGCAGATAAAATGTTACGGTTTGGCCAGCATCATGCTTTACGAGAAATATTTTTAAACATGATTTGTCTGGGGCACAAACAAGCTAGTTTGCTCTACACTGTGACCACCATGAAGCCACTAACTTTTTCCATATTACGCTTATTGGACGATGGTGAATTCCATTCTGGAGCAACCATTGCTCGGGATCTTGATGTGTCACGCACTAGCGTATCTACTGCTTTGTATGGACTAGATGAAGTAGGATTGGCAGTGCATAGGGTTCAAGGTCGTGGCTACCGTCTGCTTGATCCAGTGCAATGGCTAGAAAAGGATACGATTCTAAAACATCTTGGCAAGGAAGCAAAAAAATTTTACCTTGAAGTGTTGGATACCACTAAGTCAACCAACACATTGCTGCTGCAGAAAGCCGCAAGGGAGAGAAATTATGGCGGCGCCCGCACTAGTGCTATTAGTGTAATAGCAACGGAACTTCAAACCAAAGGATACGGGCAGCGTGGACAGCAGTGGCATTCGGGCCTAGGTGATAGCCTTACATTTTCTCTTCTGTGGAAATTCCAAAAGGGAGCACGCTTCCTTTCTGGTTTAAGCTTAGCAATCGGACTAGCTATCATAGGTGCATTGGAATCTTTTGGGGTAAAAGATGTCGCACTCAAATGGCCAAACGATGTAATGTCCCACTACCAAAAACTCGCAGGCATACTAGTCGAATTACGGGGAGATTCGCGGGGCCCTACTTTCGCCGTAATCGGCATTGGTATGAACCTAAAATTATCGAATAACATAAAATCAAATATAGACCAAAGCGCAACGGACTTATTCTCCATCATTGGATACACATTAGATCGCAACAAGTTAATGGCTGGATTACTGGCTGAACTAGCAATAGTGCTGAGAAAGTTTGAGAGCCAAGGTTTTAAACCCTTTAGGAATGAATGGGTACGTCATCATGGATTTGAAAATAAACCTGTTACCCTTTACCTACCCGAAGGTTCAATTCAGAAGGGCATAGTACAAGGTGTCACAAACGATGGATCGTTACTACTACAAACTTTAGCAGGCACTCGTTACTTTAATGGAGGTAACATCAAGTTACGCAAGGTGAAATAACATGGCCTATTTAATGGCGATAGATTCTGGCAACACCCGCGTGAAGTGGGGACTGCATGATGGTTGCAGCTGGTTAATACAAGGAGATGTTGCACAAGATAGAAGTATGGCGTTACGACAGGCATGGCAAGACTTACCAGAACCCCTATATGTCATGGGTTCCAATGTAGCAAATACCAAAACAAAGGCAGCACTGTCTGAGATGCTTTCCTGCTGGGAGGTAAAACCTAAATGGATCACCGCCCTTGCACATCAATGCGGTGTTCGAAATTACTACGCAGACCCTTCACTGCTAGGCAGCGACCGATGGGCGGCCTTGATTGCAGCTTGGGGACTGCAACGACAAGGTTGCTTGGTAGTGGATGTAGGAACCGCAATGACAGTGGACACTCTTTCCGACACAGGAGAGTTTCTCGGCGGTATCATCGTTCCCGGTCTTGGCCTTATGAAAAAGCTGCTAGCAACCAATACCACGTCATTGCAACGTCAGGAAGGAGAACTTCATGACTATCCAGACAACACTGCAGATGCCATACACAGTGGCGCAATACAGGCACTGATCGGTGCAGTAGAACGCATGAATGCAATGCTTACTGTTACTTTGGGTTATGTACCTGAGTGTATCATCAGCGGGGGTGGATCCCAACAGCTTGAATCTCGGCTTAGTATGAACACTAATGTGGTAGATAACCTAGTGTTGGAAGGCCTAGTATTAATTGCAAAAGAAAATTCAAGGATACCGGTATAAGTCTACATATAGAAATCCCCCGGGTATTTATATCTAGTACTTAAACCTAACCAAAAGTTAATTTTCTAGCTCTATCAAGCCTAATTCGGAAACTT
>QIFK01000057.1 GCA_003230615.1 Nitrosospira sp.
GTCTACTATACAGAAAACAGCACTAATACTTGCAGTAACCGGGGTACTAGTATCATGCGGTGGCGGCACAGATGAACCTGGCGGTGGTGGGAATAGTGCTGGAATTGGCGGAAGCGGTTTTGTTTCGAGCGGTAGAATCACTGGTTTTGGCAGTGTTTTTGTAAATGGCGTTGAGTTTAAAACAACGAGTGCCACGTTTGACATTGAAGGCGTATCTGGCACACAGGGTGATTTAGCTATTGGCATGGTTGTACGAGTTAATGGAAGTATCGATGCAGGTGGTGTTACAGGAAATGCGACGAGCATCAGTTTTGATGACCAGTTGCAAGGCCCGGTTTCGGTTTTAAGTATGCCAGATGCAGATGGCATAACGCGCACAATGGATGTGTTGGGAGTCAACGTGATACTAGACAGCGGTATTACTGTGTTTGATGTATCCGGTAATAGTGGCATACCCGCAAATACGCCATTCGATTTCCTTAACCTGATGAACGGAAATAAAACGGAAATAATGTAGAAATAAGTGGTTTCTTCGACACAAACGAAAATCTTCATGCGACACGTGTAGAACTAAAAGACTATACATTTGACGCAAGTAGCATCGTTGAAATAAAAGGAACGATTACTGGATTAGGTAGCATGATTTTTAATCTGGATATGGGCGCATTAACTGTCGATGCATCAGCAGCAATAGAAGTCCCGCCGAATGGTTTAGTAGAGGGTGAACTTGTTGAGGTGAACGGCACGTTTAATATTACGACAAATACTATCAAAGCCAGCAAAGTAGAAGCAGTCGATAACAGTGTGGAAGATACAGATGAGTTTGAAGTGGAAGGCCTGGTTACTAATTATGTGAGCGACAGCAACTTCAAGCTAAACGGAATTACTATTGATGCAACTACTGCAACCCGGCAACCAGCCACATTGGTGCTGAGTGATGATGTGCGCGTAGAAGCAGAAGGCAGGATCGTAAATGGTGTTTTAATAGCCACCGAGCTAGAGCTGCGTGGAGGCAATGCAAAAGTAAGCGCGAATGTTACCGGGGTTGATATAAATGCAAGCACCTTTGAAGTCAGGCCTGTCGCGGCACAGCCAGCCATTACTATAACGGTAACAAGCAGTACCCAGATAGAAGATGATGTAAATCAGATCGAGCCATTTAGTTTAGCAAACCTGGTTGTAACAGATTTTGTTGAAGTTATTGGTTTCGCTGATGCAAACGGCGGTATCACAGCCACCGAAGTACAGGTAAAAATTAGCGAGGGCGTCATCGTGCAAGGCATTATTCAAAATGGCATGCCTGATGTAATGGTTAAACTCTATGGCGTTGAATTCGCCATAGATAACTCGGGCGAAACAGAATTTCAGGGTGCCAATCATGTTGGTATTGATCAAACAACCTTTTTTAGTGATGTAACGCTTGGTACAACTCTAATCAAGGTAGAAGACAAAATAATAGTAAATGGAATTGCTGATGGCATTGAGATAGAAACGCCCTGAGCCCCGTAGGTCGGGTTACGCTTCATCAACCCGGCAGTTCTTCTAACCCATGTCGGGTTGATGAAGCGTAACCCGACCTACGAATAACCGTGGTCTGTCCCCATTTATTCTTGCTTGTGAATTGAAAACATGGATCGCTACCAGGATTTCTCGTATACCACTGAGATATACGTTTAGCTGCATCTATTAACTTTTGATCATGTTTCATCGTGCCCAAATAAGCTAAAGACATAAAAACATCATCTAGTGCAATTTTTTTAGGTTTCCCGAGAAATGACTCACCACCTTCACAGGTTCTCTTATTGCCAGATGAATTCACGCGCCCACTATTATCAATCCGCTTTTCTAACCATACTGCTGCTTTGTACAAAGAGAGTTCTAATTCTTTCGACTGAAAACCTGCCAGCAAAACATCCTTTCCAACATTTATCGATACAGCCTGATAACTGGTATCCCACCCACCTCCTTCAAGAAAATACCCTTCAGGACTCAATAATTGAATTGCATTTTCAACAAATGCAGAAGCGGCCTTAATCGATGGTTCATTATGACCTAAAACCCCACAGGCCTGAAAGGCCAGGGCATCAAACAATAAGCGATTTGGCGCGCGGCGATCATATTTCATTAGCACTTCTTGCTGGGATAAAAGCCAAACAATGCCACGACCAAGCGCTTTTTTTGTCATTTTACGGCTCTTTTTATTTGCAACTTTCCTGGCATTCGCCATTGCTTCCATAGCAATAATGCCAAGGCATGCGTCACCTAAATAAAAGGCGGCCGCACTTGCTATGTCGCCATCTGATAGTAAACGACCTCGAGCAATCGTTTCCGGAATTGTTGTTCGAACGTAACCACTCTCACTAATGGCTTCAGTGCCTTTTTTAATTCCTAAAAAAGCTTTTTTAGCTCTATCTACATCACCCGCAACAAGGGTTATACGCAATGCTTTGCCTGCTCCTAGTTGAAATCGCGGACTATACAACTTACCCCATTTATAATTTCGACCAAGGAGGCCAGAATTACTTCTAGTAATCCCTTTACCGGCCAGTGATTGGAATTCTGTGGTAAAAGCCTTATAAACCTTAGCATCAACAGGAGTAGGATCAACTGCGCCAAAACAATTTGACCCTGCTCCAATTAACATTAAAATAATAAATAAAGATAAGTGCATAGTAATATTTTTATTGCAGCTAACTACCAAGCTCACCTGACCACAAAAGCATAGCGATGCTTTAGTGGTCAGGTGCAGCGCCTGGTTATGTGTTGGTTACAGAATTTTAAACACATGGTAGCGTATATATGGCCAAGACAGCCCCGAAGGGCCATCACTATTGAGTATATCTTGAAAGATTATGCTGCTTTCTTTTTCCTGGCTATTCCCACCAATCCCACTAGCCCGGATGCAAAAAGCCATGCAGCGGCGGGCACGGGCACGGTGGTTACCGAGAAGTTGTCGAACCAGACGTTGCCTCCTGATCGGACGTTCGGCTGGATGTTGCCGCCGAAGGAGAAGGACCCACTGGCGAGGAAAGAGACGCTCATCTTTGCGATGGGATCGGTGTCGCCCAATCCAGCCAGCCCAGCAAACTCAGCCATCGTTGCAGAGTAACTCTGCTGGGTGCTGAGAATCGAAGAGTCGTTAGGACCAAGGAGTGAGGTTGATGTTACGTTGAAGAGCCCTGCAGTGCCAAGTGGGACATTGAAGGTATTTAGGAACGACACTTCGACACCGGCAAGGCCATGCCTGATTCTGGAACCGAATTGGCTGAGGAAAGCGATTGCTTCCATTTCGAAAGACACGACATCGGTGGCAGTATAGGCGAAAGTCCTTGATAGTGAGGACTGATCACCGGTGTTCGTATTACTTACATGGCCTACATGTGCCCTATTGCTACTGTTCCTTGCTACTACGTCGAACGTAGCAGTGCCGCCAGTACTGCTTTGCAGCCACCCGCCCAGACTCGCATCTTCGAAGTCGTCAAAAAAGACAGTAGCTGCATGTGCCGAGGGTGCGAACACTAATGAACTAAATATTATAGATACTAATCCAACGTTTACATTCGTATTAAGTGCTTTCATTTGTCTTGCTCCTTTTCAGTTAAAGTTAAGAGATGTATTTCACTCTTTCCAACAATCCGTCAATCATCGACGGCATATCTTTTATTTCCGAAAGAAAGGGGACGGAGGGATTATTTATTAACCAATAATTGTACAATTTTAAATCCTCCCGTCATCTTTCCCAAAGAATAAAACAGAATGGGCATTTTAATGATTTACTATGAGTGTTGACATCACAGTCGCTCGTTATACATTTTGTTGTGACTGCCATAGTTTTTAATTTTTGGCTTTAAAAATAAAATTGTATATCATAGAAGGAATGCAGAAGTCGGTAGCACTTACAATAAATGCTACAGCAACCAGTAGACCACCCAGCACATAACCTGCAAAAGTAAGATCGGCATAAAATAAGTATGTAGTAGCAATGAGCCATAATGTGGCAATTACACAGGCGAATTTAAGTTGTTTGGAGCGAGGAGGTAATTTTGGTTTATTTAGTATGCTCCGCAATACATGGTTGTAGATATAATCAAAAGGATGATAGGGAAGAA
>QIFK01000210.1 GCA_003230615.1 Nitrosospira sp.
GTAGGACTCCACTTAACTACATTTTTTTCTCCTTTTAGTAATCGTTCTAGCTTCTCCCTACCCTCTTTCACTGCCCGATCTGTTGCTTGGTGGCGTGCTACCAACTTGGTAATCTCCTCTCTAACTACATTTATTGAACGCATGGCTGCAGGTCTATGATCAAGTACTCTTGCAGAAATCAAGGTGTCTTGTGTAACTTCAATTGTCTCAGTGTTTCGCTTGTTCTCAATTGAGTCCTCTGAAAATATTGCTTGCAACAGCTTCCCATTGGTGAAATATGAAGGCTTCCCTTCTTTCCTGCTGATCCAATCACTCTTCTGTATAGGCAATCTAAATGCCTCGGCAGCAGGCTGTAGGCTATCACTCTGTTCATATACCATATTACGAAATTCTTCAGCCATTTCACCAAATTCTTTTCCTGATTTCTGCTTTCTTAATTTCTCCTCAACCTGATCCTTCACCTCATCAAAATTTACAATTTTTCCTGCTTTTATCGCAGAAAGTTTAATAATGTGAAATCCAAATTCCGTCTGAACCGGACCACTAACTTCTTCAAGCTCCATCTGAAAAATCTCATCCTCAAAAGCCTTAACCAATTCACCACGTCCTAAAAATCCTAAGTCACCCCCTTTATCAGCTGTTCCAGCATCTTGCGAATGTTGTCTAGCAAGCTCAGCAAAACTTTGTGGTGTCTGTTTGATCTGTGATATTAATTCTTCTGCCTTAGCACGCGCCACGGCTTTGTCTGCATCAGATGCGGTAGTAGGTGCGATTAGCAAAATATGACTAGCCCGACGCTCTTCCATCTGACCAAATTCAGCTTTATGCTCATCAAAATATCTTATTGTTTCGTCGGCACTCACCTGTACCTTTTTAGCTAGATCGTCTACCGATAGTACTAGATACTCGACTTTGACTTGTTCAGGTTGTCGAAACTCAGCTTGGTGACTGTCATAATAGGATTTAATTGCGGCATTGTTAGGTTTTATTTGTGACAAGAATTGCTCTGGTTGAATTTGAACAAGACTAATTTCACGTTTCTCTTCACTTAAACGTATGATACTTTTTGCTACTGTATCCGAAATAAATCCATTCTTGGTATAAGCATCGACCACTTGTTGACGCATCATATCTTGACGAACACGTGATTCAAACATTACTGCATCCATTCCTTGGTTGCGCAATAGTTCCTCATAGAGCTGATTAGAAAATTTCCCATCCTGCTGAAATACTGAAATATCCTTTATTTCTTTTCTTAGTTGGGAATCTAAAACAGCCAGTCCGATACGTGCTGCTTCACGATAAAGTAGTCGACGTTGAATTAGTCCTTCCAATATGGAATATCTTATTTCTGGGTCATCCAGCATGGTGACATTAAAGCTATCTCCCATAGTCTCGCGCATAGTCTCCTGTTGCGTGCGTAAAGCCTGGTCAAATTCCTGACGATGAATTTTTTCCCCGGAAACTAGCGCAACATAATCTTCACCACTTGTGTTGCGATACGAGTCAATTCCCCAAAACAGGAACGGCAATGTAGCAATCACCATGATGACTTGGACTACGCGTTTTCTTTTATGGACAAAATCAAACATTATTGAAATCCAAAGTACGAATAAAAAAGGCGAACTTGCGTTCGCCCAGGTTTAGCGCAAAATCTGGCGGAGTGGACGGGGCTCGAACCCGCGACCCCCGGCGTGACAGGCCGGTATTCTAACCAACTGAACTACCACTCCAATAACACGTAGAATTCCGTTGGTGGGTGCTGACGGGGTCGAACCGCCGACATTCGCCTTGTAAGGGCGACGCTCTACCAACTGAGCTAAGCACCCCGCCCCGAAAGAAACTAGTTTACGGCGCTCTTGAGAGCCTTTCCTGCACTGAATTTTGGGACCTTAGCTGCCTTAATTTTGATGGCGGCACCAGTACGAGGATTGCGCCCAGTACGAGCTGCGCGTTTACCCACTTTGAAAGTTCCAAATCCTACTAGGGTAACATTTTGGCCTTTTTTAAGAGAAACTCTAATTGCAGATAATGTTGCGTCTAGGCATTCACCTGCACAAGCTTTTGAGACGTCAGCAGATTTTGCGATAGCATCAATGAGTTCGGATTTATTCACGTAATTCCCCCTGAATTGTTAGTAACGGAATATAACAGGAAATACCCTGCAACCGCTTTTATATCAAGCCGCTTGGGCTGGGTCAAGCAATTGTCAAAATATTTTCAAAAACATTTGAAACATGAAACTTTTTACTTTTGCTAGAAAAACAGGAAACCTGGCCTCCTGTAAATGGGAACTCTTTTTAAGACAAAGCATGACTGAGCAGGTCTCGGTAACAAGATTACCGGGAACTGGTGCTATTTCTTTCAATTAGTTAGCCAACTGAAGGCGTAAAATACCATATGGTTATTAATGCTTTAGAACAGTAACCACCGGCTCACTCTCAGTAGCCTCGGGATTTGGGGTAGGCGAAGTAGCTACAACCGGAAGCACGTCCGGTTTGCGCTCTAACGCAAAGTCTAGCACTTGGTCTATCCATTTTACTGGATGTATATCAAGTCGGTTCTTGATGTTGTCCGGAATCTCAGCCAAGTCTTTGACATTGTCCTCTGGAATCAGCACTATCTTTATGCCACCACGGTGTGCTGCCAAAAGTTTCTCTTTTAGTCCTCCAATTGGCAATACTTCACCACGCAAAGTGATCTCACCCGTCATTGCGACGGCTGCTCTTACCGGGATACTTGTCAACACCGACACCATAGCAACACATATACCAATACCTGCACTAGGTCCATCTTTGGGTGTAGCACCTTCTGGTAAGTGAATGTGAATATCGTTCTTCTGGTAAAAATCTTCAGAAATTCCTAGCGCTATAGAACGACTGCGCACTACCGACAACGCGGCTTGGATTGATTCTTGCATTACTTCACCTAGTTTACCGGTAGTGATGGTCTTACCTTTACCTGGAAGTACCACCGCCTCAATAGTTAGTAATTCTCCACCAACTTCGGTCCACGCCAGACCGGTAGCCTGCCCTACTTGATTTTTCTCCTCAGCAATCCCGTAAGTATAACGACGCACACCCAGGTATTTACCCAGATTGCGCGCATTGACTGCAATCTTTTTTTGGCTTCCTTTTAGTAACAACGCTTTTACCACTTTCCGGCAAATTTTTGAGATTTCTCTCTCCATGGCACGTACACCTGCCTCTCGCGTGTAATAACGAGTAACATCACGTAGTGCAGCCTCAGATACCGCCAGTTCATTTTCCCTTAGGCCATGGTTTTTCATTTGTTTAGGCAATAGGTAGCGGGTAGCAATGTTAAGCTTCTCATCCTCGGTATAGCCCGTTAATCGAAGCACTTCCATACGGTCTAATAGTGCTGGAGGTATGTTCAGGGTGTTGGCAGTAGCAACAAACATTACATCTGATAGGTCATATTCAACCTCAATGTAATGGTCTACAAATGAATTGTTCTGTTCAGGATCAAGTACTTCAAGCAATGCAGAAGATGGATCACCACGAAAATCCATCCCCATCTTGTCTACTTCGTCCAGCAAGAACAGTGGATTCTTTACACCAACTTTAGTCATGTTCTGCAAAATCTTCCCTGGCATTGAACCAATGTAAGTACGACGATGGCCACGTATTTCGGCTTCGTCACG
>QIFK01000031.1 GCA_003230615.1 Nitrosospira sp.
TTAGAGAAAGAGTTTCAGCTACCCGAAGTTTGCCTCCACGATTTTGAGTGATGGTGAGTATTGCAAGTACAATAACTTTTGTGTATTTTCCTAGTTTCATTCACCCGTCGTTTTACACTTCTTGCGCCGGGGTCGCAGTTGCAGGTGCACCTGGAGGCGTTGGATCGTCTTTTGGTGGGATTGGTGGTGTAGTTTGAGCTGGTTTGGGCGGACGCGGAGTACGACCTTCCATGATGTCTCCAATTTGATCGGAATCTATGGTTTCCCATTCTAGTAGAGCTTTTGCCATAACCTCAATCTTGTCGCTGTTTTCTTCAATCAGCTTACGTGCCAGGGCGTACTGTTGATCAATTATGCGACGAATTTCTATATCTACATTCTGCATTGTAGCTTCACTCATATTTTTGTGAGTGGTGACAGAACGACCAAGAAAAATTTCACCCTCATTTTCTCCATACACCATAGTGCCAAGTGATTCAGACATGCCCCATTGGGTGACCATGCGCCGAGCCATTTCGGTAGCACGCTCAAAATCATTAGATGCACCAGTGGTCATCTGTTTCATAAATACTTCTTCGGCGATACGCCCGCCAAACAATACCGCAATATTTTGTAGAATTTCTTCACGATCCATGCTGAAACGGTCTTCAACAGGTAATTGCATAGTTACGCCCAGTGCGCGTCCTCGTGGAATAATGGTGACTTTATGCACTGGATCGGTCCTAGGCAGAAGTTGGGCTACCACAGCGTGTCCAGATTCGTGATAAGCAGTATTGCGTCGTTCACGCTCTGGCATTACTACTGAGCGTCGTTCTGCACCCATAAATATTTTGTCCTTGGCGTGTTCAAAGTCATCCATATCTACGAGCCGTTTATTACACCGTGCTGCAAACAGCGCTGCTTCATTCACTAAATTGGCCAAATCGGCACCCGACATTCCAGGAGTGCCGCGCGCGATAATGTCCGCTTTTACATCGGGAGAGAGCGGTACCTTTCGCATATGGACGTGAAGAATCTGTTCGCGTCCTCGTATATCGGGTAGTGGTACCGTTACCTGTCGATCAAAACGGCCAGGACGCAGCAATGCTGGGTCAAGTACATCAGGGCGGTTGGTGGCCGCGATTACAATCACACCGGCCGTTCCTTCAAAACCATCCATTTCAACCAATAATGCGTTTAGGGTTTGTTCGCGCTCATCGTTGCCACCACCCAACCCCGCACCACGCTGGCGACCAACTGCATCAATTTCATCGATGAAGATAATGCAAGGCGCATTTTTTTTGGCTTGCTCGAACATGTCTCGTACTCTCGCAGCACCCACGCCAACGAACATTTCCACAAAATCAGATCCAGAAATAGTGTAGAAAGGGACCTTGGCTTCTCCCGCAATAGCACGAGCTAGCAGAGTTTTACCTGTGCCAGGATTACCGATCATCAATACGCCACGGGGGATATGGCCACCTAATTTTTGGAACTTAGTGGGTTCACGCAGGAATTCCACTAACTCTGAAACTTCTTCTTTGGCTTCTTCGCAACCTGCCACATCAGCAAATGTTACTTCATTGCTGCTCTCATCTAACATGCGTGCCTTACTCTTGCCAAATGAGAAAGCGCCACCACCACGTCCGCCGCCTTGCATTTGGCGCATGAAGAAAATCCATACAGCAATTAGCAACAACATTGGGAACCACGAGACAAAAATATTCATCAATAACGATGGTTCTTCCTCTGGCTTAGCATCGATGACAACACCTGCTTTGAGCAAGTCACTTACCATCCAGGGGTCGGAAGGTGTGTATGTGGTGAAGCGTCTACCATCAGCCTTGGTACCTTTTAGCGTGCGCCCTTCAATGGTTACCTTGGCTATTCTGCCTTGTTTCACCTCATCGATGAACTGAGAATATTCCATCGGTGTCTGCGTTGTCTGACGCGTACTGAACTGGTTAAACACCGTCATTAGTACTAGCGCAATAACTAGCCAAATAACCATGTTTTTAACGAGATTGTTCAAGATAGCTCCTTAGTTAACACTATCAGAATTCTTAATTGTTTATTTTAAACCCATTTCTGGATTAATAACAGGGTGCATCTTGATCTGAGAATTATCCAATTTTGGTGACTAATATCCAAACTAGGCTAGTAACAATTCTTACTTTGCTTAGAAATGGCTACGGTATTCTTTCTTGTTTCTTTAGTCCAAGTAAATATAATTCGTTACTACGACCACGCGATGCTTCAGGTTTACGCGTTACTACCTGCTTGAATGAAGTACGCATGGTACACAGAAACTGCTCGAAACCAGAACCTTGGAATACTTTGACGAGAAAGTTACCACCAGAGTTCAATTGTTCCACAGAAAATTGCAGAGCCAACTCAGCTAAATACATGCTACGTGCCTGGTCACATATTCTTATACCGCTTATATTAGGCGACATATCCGAAATTACAAGGTCAACTGGCTTTCCACCAATTTTTTTTCTCAGTTCAATCAAAGTGGTTTCTTCTTCGAAATCACCCTGAATGAATGTAACACCAGGTAGTGGCCCCATTTCCAGTATATCCAGCGAAAATACTCTACCGCTCCAGCCCACCTTGTTTGCTGCCACCTGTGACCAACCACCAGGTGTTGCACCAAGGTCCACGACGATAATTCCAGGTTTCAGCAAATGATCGCGCCTAGAGATTTCTATTAGTTTGTAAGCAGCACGTGAACGATAACCCTCTTTTTTTGCTTGCTTAACGAAGAAATCATTTACGTGCTCCTTTATCCAGGCTTTACTGGATTTGACATTCTTCATTGGGTGGAATTAGGCCTTTAGGAAAAAATTATGGTAACCCTACAATATCTTTTCATTATTTTGTATCAATGGTTTACTGTACATGACACTAATGAATTTGGAGGTTTTTGTCCCAAATTGCGTGAAGTATAAGAATCTACCACGATTAGTATAAAAAGATTACTGTCCAGAACGAAGCATAGCTTTTAGCCTTAATGTATGTATTGCTATGTTGTATTGCTATGTTCTGTCGATGAGAAGATTGTCTAATATCTAAATATATTTCACATTGTGAATCACGTACTCCCTCGTTCCACCCGGAGCCAGCACTTCTGCTACATCACCTGGATGCTTACCAATCAGGGCACGGGATATAGGGGAGCTGATAGAAATCTTATCTTGCTTGATATCCGCCTCATCGTCGCCAACAATCTGGTACGTTATCATCGTACCACTAGGTATTTCTTCAAGATCAATGGTGGCACCAAAAACGCAGGCACCATCAGCATCGAGTAATGCAGGGTTGATAATCTGTGCATTAGCAAGTTTGCTTTCCAGTTCGGAAATGCGTCCTTCGATGAATCCTTGTCGCTCCTTTGCGGCATCGTATTCGGCATTTTCTGTGAGATCTCCATGTGAGCGGGCCTCGGCAATAGCAGCAATTATTGCAGGACGTTGCACGGTCTTCATTTCGTGTAGTTCGGAACGTAGTTTTTCCGCACCAATTACTGTCAATGGAATTGTGCTCATGGTATCTGTTCTCTTCAGTTATTTTCTTCGATTTCGATCGCTGATTATTAATCAGTATGGTTTTCAGCAAGTCTTGCCTGGTAGGATTGAAGTCTACTCATTAATCTACTATTTCTTTGTATTCAACTTAGTAGCAACTGCGTATGGTGCTGACTACTGCTTATTCAGTCGCATGCAATGTTTTCAAGTCGTAAACTTGTAGCTCCCGTATATTTGCCATGCCAACACATGCAGCACGCGCACCCGCCAACGTGGTGAAATACGTTACTCTTGCTTGTAGTACGGCATGGCGAATTGAGTATGAATCCTGAATCGCGCTACGTTTGTCCTCTACGGTGTTGATGATTAAATTTATTTCCCCATTTTTTATCATATCAACAATGTGGG
>QIFK01000113.1 GCA_003230615.1 Nitrosospira sp.
CTACTCCCTATAAGCTGAGAAAGGGAGAAAACTACATGAGCTCAAAGCAACTTGCGCATTTTCGCAAGATATTGGAAGGTATTAAGATTGGGCTGGGGCAGGATATTGATCGTACGGTCCACACCATGCAGGATGAAGCTACAGTTTTCGCTGACCCCAACGACCGTGCCAGCCAGGAATCTGATATGGCACTGGAACTACGTAATCGTGATCGCGAACGCAAGCTCATCAAGAAAATTGATGAGACCATTGGTAAGATAGATTCTGGTGAATATGGCTTTTGCGATAGCTGCGGTATTGAAATTGGCCTGAAACGTCTTGAAGCTCGTCCCACTGCTACTCTTTGTATCGACTGCAAAACGCTAGACGAAATAAGAGAAAAGCAACTAGCTAAGTAAAATTGATTGTTAATTTTCCGAAAAATATATATTAAGGTTAAGCTTAAGGTCGGAAGTAAAAAAATCTAAAACTAGCTATTTCTTACAATCAATTGCTAATAAAACTATAACCTACTAAACGACACTGTCAGTAGCTTCCGCTGTGACTGCTTTCATACTGAGACGAAGTCGACCTTTGTCATCAGCTTCCAGTACCTTAACGCGTACTCCCTGACCTTCCTTCAGGTGATCGGCGACACTGTTAACACGTTCATTGGCAATTTGTGAGATGTGCAACAAACCATCCTTGCCGGGCAGAACACTCACAATCGCACCGAAATCTAGAAGTTTCAGCACGGTCCCGTCATATATCCTACCCACCTCCACATCAGCAGTAATATCCTCGATACGTTTTCTAGCCAATTCGCCACCCTCGGCACTGATACAAGCTATCACGACAGTACCATCATCTGTGATATCGATAGTTGTGCCAGTTTCCTCAGTCAATGCACGGATCACCGCACCGCCTTTGCCGATCACATCACGGATTTTCTCAGGATTAATTTTAATCTTAATAATACGCGGAGCGTGTTTAGAAATTTCTTCACGGGTTGAGGGTAGGGCCTGTTTCATGATCCCTAAAATGTGCATACGCCCTTCTTTAGCCTGTGCCAACGCAGCTTGAATGATTTCCTCGGTAATACCCTGAATCTTGATATCCATTTGCAGAGCAGTAATACCGTTCTCAGTACCAGCAACCTTGAAATCCATGTCGCCTAAATGATCTTCATCACCAAGAATATCAGTAAGCACGGCGAAACGATTACCCTCTTTGATAAGCCCCATTGCAATACCTGCTACATGAGCTTTCAACGGTACTCCTGCATCCATTAATGCAATACACCCGCCACAAACTGAAGCCATAGAACTAGAACCGTTAGATTCGGTAATTTCGGACACGACCCTCAACGAATAACCAAATTCTTCAGCAGAAGGTAACACTGCAATAAGTGCACGCTTCGCAAGACGCCCGTGACCAATTTCGCGGCGCTTGGGTGTTCCGACGCGACCGGTTTCTCCTGTAGCGTAAGGTGGGAAGTTGTAGTGGAACATAAAGCGATCAGTGTAATCCCCCTGCAATGCATCAATTTTTTGCTCATCTCGTCCCGTGCCAAGAGTTGCAATCACCAATGCTTGAGTTTCACCACGAGTAAACAATGCAGAGCCGTGGGTGCGTGACAGTACACCATTGCGAATGGAAATAGGCCGCACAGTACGAGTGTCGCGTCCATCTATACGATGCTTGCCATCAAGAATCCGGCTGCGCACAATCTTTGACTCTAGATCAAAACAAGCTTCCTTGACGGCTTGCTCATCCGGCCCATCTTCTGAACCGACCCCAATCTCGGTAAAAACTCGCTGCCAGATTTTATCAATGGTCTCGGATCGCTCTTGTTTTTTCTCCAAAAGAAAAGCTGCGCCTAAATCTACTTCTGCCAGCTGCGCGATCCTTTCAACCAGCTCCGTATCCTTCTTTGCCGGCGTCCAATCCCATTCAGTAACTCCTACTTCATCGGCTAATTCGTTAATGACAGTGATTACTGCTTGCATTTGTTCATGGCCGAACATAACTGCACCTAACATCACGTCTTCAGGTAATTCTTTTGCCTCAGATTCTACCATCAGCACAGCATGTTGCGTTCCCGCTACTACCAGATTCAACTCGGTCTCCGTAAGTTCAGTAGTCGTTGGATTTAGCACATACTCTCCATTAATATAACCGATACGAGCTCCACCAATGGGGCCATCAAAGGGAATACCAGAAAGTACTAACGCGGCAGAAGCACCAATTATCGCAGGAATATCTGCGTCTACTTCATTATCAGAAGACAAAACTGTAGCAACAATTTGCACTTCGTTGTAAAAACTGTCAGGAAATAGAGGACGAATAGGGCGATCAATTAGGCGAGAAGTAAGAATTTCTTTCTCAGAAGGACGGCCTTCACGCTTAAAGAAACTACCGGGTATCCTGCCTGCAGCATAACTGCGTTCTTGATAATCCACCGTTAACGGGAAGAAATCCTGCCCTGGTTTAGCATTTTTCACACCAACAACCGTGACTAATACCGCGGTGTCATCCATTGTAACGATTACTGCTCCATGTGCCTGTCTTGCAATCTCCCCGGTTTCCAACGTCAATTGATGACGTCCGTAGGCAATACTTTTCTTGATCGGTTTCAATTTACTGTCCTTTCTGATGAGATTATCTTTATTCGGATCCGTCTCCAACTAGTCCATATAACATTTATTACTATCGCCCACTAAAAAGCTAACAATAATTCATATAGTTACAACCACGCTAATCAGACAGAGTAGGTAAAGTCATTTACGAAGACCAAGGCGCTTGATCAGCGTACGATAAGCATCAGCGCTGCTGCGATTCAGGTAATCAAGCAACTTGCGACGGCGATTCACCATTCGTAATAAACCACGACGCGAATGATGATCCTTAACGTGAACCTTGAAATGACTGGTCAAATCGTTGATACGGGTAGTTAATAACGCCACCTGTACTTCCGGGGAACCAGTATCTCCAGCGACCCTTTGATAGTCGTGCACTACCTGCGCTTTTTTATCGGTTGTGACGGACATGCATTCTCTCCAATTTAAATGCTTAATACGAAAAGGCGCTATTTTACTCTTTAACAAGGTGAATTCTCAAGTAATGTACCAATTTTTTTGGTCTTAGTAATTAAATAGTAAACAGATAAGTCACTTACCGTTTCTATGTTAAAACCCCTAAAAGAACAGCATCAGTGTAAAACAAACGACATCAGCTTACGCAGATAGCTTGTATTCAAACGATCATTTCAAGCATTAATGCAAACATTTTCCCCCCCATTTCATGCACCCCCCAAAATATTGCCGCAAAATACCTCGTCTACTGACAAACCTATACAAGAAACCTAAGACAATCTCAAGATGGCAACTACCAAAAGAACGTGAATGAAACTACAGACAATATAGAAGGCAATAGCTAACAAGGGGTTGACCAAAAGTCCGGTAACCGCTACTGTCTAACGTTCTATTTATTATTTGTGTGGAACTCAACGTAGGCAAGAAAGAAAGAATGGCCACAGAAAATTTAACCGGCGCTGAAATTACGATACGCTGTTTACAGGAAGAAGGAGTCGATTTTATCTTTGGCTATCCTGGCGGGGCGGTA
>QIFK01000214.1 GCA_003230615.1 Nitrosospira sp.
TCACGCTTTAATCCGGTGGTCAATCCTGCGCGTGCCAAGACACGACAACTTTATGTGTTGCGACGCATGGAGGAACTCAACCTTATCTCTAGCCAGGAGTTCCAGGATACTAAAAAAGAGCCACTGAAAGTTGTCTACAAAAAACATAAATCGCGAGAATTCCCTTTGCGCGCTGATTACGTGGCAGAAATGGCACGCCAAGAGGTTTATGTGCGCTACAAAGAAGAAACCTATACCAAAGGTCTAAGGGTCCACACAACTGTGAGACAACTAGATCAGGAAGCAGCTTACGAAGCTGTGCGGCAAGGTGTTATGGATCATGACAGGCGTCAAGGCTATCGTGGTCCCGAGGCGGTTATTGATCTACCTAAAAATGGTATCAATCAGCAGGAACTAGAAGATGCACTAAAAGATGTGACTGATAGTGATGGTATCCATGCTGCAGTAGTGCTGGCTGTTAATTCCAAATTTGTTCGGGCATACCGCAAGGGTGGAGAAAGTATAAAGATTTCAGGTGAGGGCCTTAAGTTCGCAAAGAAGTTTCTTAGCGGAAAAGTAGGTACCGGTCAGCAACGTATTCGTCCGGGGACATTGATCCGTGTAATAAAGGGCGAAAAGGGAGCTTGGCAGATCGTTCAGCTTCCTAAGGCTGAAGCTGCTTTGGTCTCAATTAATCCAGAAGACGGGGCGATTCGTGCACTGGTAGGAGGTTTTGATTTTAACCACAATCAATTCAACCACATTACACAGGCCTTGCGTCAGCCAGGCTCTAGCTTCAAACCTTTCATTTATTCTGCTTCTCTGGAGAAGGGATTTACCCCAGCTACTGTTATAAATGATGCACCCATTTCTTTTACTGCTGAAGAGACTGGAAGCAAACCATGGGAGCCAAGAAACTATGCCGGTAAATTTGCAGGCCCGTTACGCATGCGTGAGGCGCTTGCTAAATCGAAGAACTTGGTATCTATTCGTATTCTCCAGGCAATCGGGGTCCAATATGCCCAAGATTACATTACCCGCTTTGGTTTTAATCCCAAGCATCATCCACCTTATCTTCCTATGGCTCTGGGTGCAGGGTCGGCTACTCCGATGCAGATGGTGATTGGCTACGCAGCATTTGCAAATGGGGGGTTCCGTATTTCACCTTACCTTATTCAGCGAATAGAAGATGAAAAAGGAAATGTATTGGAACAAGCGCGACCTGCGTTGGCGGGTAGGGATGCCAAGCAGATAATAGATCCACGCAACGCATTTCTCATGACCAGCATGCTGAAGGATGTCGTACAACGAGGTACTGCGATCAGGGCAAAACAGCTTGGTCGCAATGATCTGGCCGGAAAAACTGGCACTACAAACAATTTTGTCGATGCTTGGTTCTGTGGTTTTCAAACCAATCTAGTTGCGGTAACTTGGGTCGGCTTTGATAGGCCTAAATCTTTGGGTAATAAAGAGACTGGAAGCCGTGCTGCCCTGCCAATGTGGATGAGTTATATGGGCAAGGCCTTGAAGGATGTCCCCAAAGCAGACGATACAACTCCCGATGACATTGTTCCCAATGGCATTGTGATGGCGAGAATTAATCCGGTGACAGGATTTAGAGAAGAGGATGGCGAGATAATGGAATATTTTCTTCAGGAGAATTTGCCTCCAGAAGCAGGTAGCAATTTTGGCGACCTGGAATCTTTTCTTCAGGATCGACAGTACCCAGAAGAAAGTGGTGATTTTGATGGCGATGCCAGATATCCAGATATACAGTGGTCTGAGTAGAGAATGATCTCACTATAAGTAGTAAGAAAGCAGGGACTATGATTGTTCTAGGAATTGCTGAGGCCTAATTATTGTGATTTGGCATAGGGCATGACAACATATGCATTGCTTTCTATTTTTCCAGTTTAAGCCAGCCAGCCGCATCCATTGCATAATAAGTTAGAATAGCGTCTGCACCTGCGCGCTTAATAGCTAGTAACGATTCTAGTACACACGTTTTTTCGTCAAGCCAGCCATTTTGTGCGGCAGATTTAAGCATGGCATATTCACCGCTGACCTGATAGACAAAAGTAGGTGCTTTGAATTGATCTTTCACCTGCCTTACAATGTCAAGATAGGGCATGCCGGGTTTTATCATTATCATGTCAGCACCTTCCTCCAAATCAATTCCTACTTCCCATATTGCTTCGTCTGAGTTGGCCGGATCCATCTGATAAGTAGATTTGCTCCCTTCGCCCAAATTGGTGGAGGAGTCTACCGCATCGCGGAAAGGGCCATAAAAACCAGAAGCGTACTTTGCCGAATAAGCAAGAATGCGAGTGTGGATGTATTTTTTGCTATCAAGGGCATCTCGTATCGCAGCAATGCGCCCATCCATCATGTCGGATGGCGCTACTATATCGGCTCCGGCCTGTGCATGTACTAGTGCTTGCTGTGCAAGTATCTTTACAGTTTCATCGTTCATCACATATCCATCGGCATCGACCAAACCATCTTGGCCGTGACTAGTATATGGATCAAGTGCAATGTCGGTGATGATACCAAGTTCAGGAAAGTGCTTCTTCAGCTTGGTTATTAGCTGCGGAACAAGCCCTCTGGGATTGAGAGCTTCTGCGGCTGTTAGGCTCTTTAGGTTAGGCTCGATTACCGGAAAAATCGCAAGTGCCGGTATACCGAGTTGTAAACATTTTTCTGCCTGCTGCATCAGCATGTCCGCACTTTGTCTTATTACTCCAGGCATTGAAGGTATTTTTTCCTTACGATTTTTCCCATTCAGTACAAATACCGGATAAATGAAATCATCTGCGTGCAGATGATTTTCTTGCATCAGACGGCGTGAAAATTTGTCGCGCCGCATACGCCTCATTCTTTTCTGTGGAAACTGACCGAAACTTGTCATAGTCTTCATATGTATAAGAAAAAAGAAAGTTTAATAATAAATAATAAGGGCAGTAACTAGATTAGAATTTAATTTAAAGGTTTTGAAAATAGTGAACCTAAAATTTTAGCCATAATGAAAGTATATAAGCTTGCACGCTTTTATGGGTGTCGGCAGAAAATATTTTGTTTATTTCTTTAAATTTAATGTTCACTAATTTAAGCTAGTTTTAATGCTCTCTGGAGCATCTCAACGCAGTGATAGGTCTTAGACAGATTCGCCCCAATTCTACTGCGGTAGATTGCTGCATTTTTTGTCGTGTCACCCATCATCGATCAGACATCGTAGCCTTTGAATTCATCTGAGCAAGTCACTCTTTTTTCAATAATAGTACGGTTTTAATCCTTACTGGTTACCTAGAATAATAGATAGTAGTCTTATATGTGATTAAGATATAGTCAAAAGAGAATTAGGTAACAAACAGATTCACGACACCAGGGTATACCCATGTAGTAGGTGTGGTCAGATAAAACTTAATTAAATAGCTAATTTTTTGCAGCCTAACAAAAGGATAGCAACTAGTTTAACCTTGGTTTTGGTAGTGGTTTGTCCTTAATATTTAATATATTTAATATGTTTAATATTTCGGGAACTTACTCACAATATTATCGTCTCATAATCAGACAGCTTCGGTTGTTTCCCGCTCTTCTCCCTGAGCTGG
>QIFK01000049.1 GCA_003230615.1 Nitrosospira sp.
AGCCGGAGAGTTGTTGGCCGAAGAGCTGCGCCTGGCGCAAATCGCACTCAGCCAGATCACTGGCGAATTCACCAGCGATGATTTGCTGGGTGAAATTTTTTCCAGTTTTTGTATTGGGAAGTAAATGTTTACATACCTGCACCCGCCGTATACTCAACTGTTAGAAGGTTAACACGAACATGAAGAAGCCGATTTTTTGGATCACACTTACTGTAGCAAGCGTGGTATTCGCGCTATACGCCACTTGGCGTGAAGGCGCACTTGGTGGCGAACTTCTCGTCGAGGTGCTGCCCCTCATCCTTGGTAAAGTATTCGCGCTCGTACTCATTCCAGTCGTTGCTGTAGGTGTCGTCATTGTGATTGGAAAATTCATTAGGCGCCAAGTTTCTGATACCAAGATATTTGGGGTAACAGCAGTTGTGTGGCTCTTTTTAGCCGTGAGCAATATTACAGTAACATCTTATGAATCTTCAGTTCGAAACGTGGGATATGTGTTTCAACCCAAGGGTTGTGAATACGCTATTCGATTTCCTAGTGTTCCCAAATTCTATTCGACTGATATTGAATACACAGCTGGAAA
Source organism: Nitrosospira sp. (assembly GCA_003230615.1). Taxonomy (GTDB): domain Bacteria; phylum Pseudomonadota; class Gammaproteobacteria; order Burkholderiales; family Nitrosomonadaceae; genus BJGV01. The sequence goes on from QIFK01000049.1 coordinate 581, forward strand.
ATTGGTCCCTCTAAAAGGAGCTCAACTTACTGTTGGAAATGGAAATGCATTCTTACGCGCTGAATGTGGTTCGCATTCAGAGTCGGCAGTATTTCGGCCTACAAAAAAACAAATGTATGCTTATATGAAAATAATTTCTTCTCGCCTTGGTCTACAATTACCTGCATACGAATATCGCACAGACAATTCCGAAGCAATTGGGGCTGTTACAGGGACAAAAGACTCTGAAAGAGGATTGCTCACGTTTCGAGTGATTAACTATATAGGAGATACCTCAACCATAACGTTGTATGTAGGTTCTCGCTCCACTGATTTCATGACACCGGACATGCAGCACTTTCTCAGCTCTGTCAAGAAGAGGCCGAGTATCCAATAAATGCCTTCTAGCATATCGTACAATCTGACTCACCACTTCTTCGGCGCTTCGCGTCTCGTAGCTTGCAGATCAGCTTTGCATTAGCTCCGCTCATATGCTCAATAATACTTTGCGGAATCCGTACTATCGCCCCAATGGTATACCAAGGCTTCAAGAGTCTGTGGTGGTTCTAATGGATATCCTGGGATACAAAGACATGACCCGTAGTGCTGAGCTAGAGAATCGAAGCCAAATCCTTCTGGATGAGTTGTATGGACCGCTAAAGACCGCCCGCGAGTGGTTGGAAGATGCGTATATCGAACTGTCAGAGTCCACACCGAAGGATAGATTCGTCCTTCGAGCATTTACTGACAACATTGTCATGGGCTGGCCACTTACAGTATCTGCAGTCGGTCCGGCACTCTGCCATGCCTTGAGAAAGGTAAGTTCGTTCCAATTGGATATGGCTACCCGTGGGTTCTTCATTCGAGGCGCCATCGCAGTCGGTGACGTGTTTATCGATGAGGTGGCCGTATTTGGCCCTGCTCTATTGGACGCTTATGAGGCTGAGCAAGTTTATGCAGACACGCCGCGAGTCATCCTGACTGACACAGCCGAGAAAGCGGAGGCCGATTATCGGACTATTTACCCGAAGTCAGAAAATTATCCTCTTTCAGAATACTTGAGCAAAGACAAGGACAAAGATAATCGGTGGTTTGTGAACTACCTCACCTCTGGCCTTCAAGTCGAGCAGCTAGTCGCGAATCATAAAGACGTTGTCTCAGCGAAACTCAAGGAATTTCATGCAGACAGAAAGATATTAAAAAAGTATCAATGGGTCGCCCAGTACCACAATTCATTCTGCGATGAACACGCTGAGCGATTTGGACAGCAAAAACTTCCTGCGTCATAAATGAAAAACAAAAGGTTCAGGCTCGATTGAAGCCACATGGGCTTAGATCAGTTATTGATTCCATTCAAGCCAGATATTGTCGGGGCTCACTTGATGGATATAAACCCGTCATTTTAGTACTCTAATTTAAGGTAGGACTGCAACAACATGATTTCTAAAAAAACTCTAGAAGATACGGTTACAATCGGGTTAAAAAAATATAATGAAATGGAAATGATTCTGTTAAAGGGCCACCTTGTTCTCGAGCAGCTTTTGAATCAGTTGATTTATGCTCATCAACTTGACGGAAAACATGTCGATTCAATGAGACTAATGTTTGGTAAAAATCTTGAATTGGTAATGGTATTAGATAGAAGACTTCTCAAAGATGAATATCCTCACCTTAAGGAAATTAATAGAATAAGAAACAAAGTAGCCCATGAATTATTTTTTGATAAATATCACGATGATTTAAAAAAATGGGCGTCAGATGTTCTTGGCTATACTCCTAAAACAATTAACACAAAGAAGACATATAAAAATCATGTAGTAAAAGCATTTTCATGGCTAGCTGGTATATTAACGGGTACCTGTAAAGCAGTCGAAGCAATAAAAGGCTCTAACAAGGCGTAACAACATGATGGATAATTTTTAGTTCAGTAATTTTCAGCTAATATTTAGACGGAGCGAGTAGTTGAAAATTACTGAACTAAAAAAATACCAGTGAAACGTAACGTTATGCCTGAAAGGAAGTTAGTAATGGTATCGAAGTTGGGCAATGAGCATAGAATCATTGCTTACCTTATAGATAAAGCGATGCTCGTCATTGATGCGCCGAGACCAGTAACCAGACAGGGCGTGTTTTAATGGCTCTGGTTTACCGATACCTTCGCATGGAGAACGCTGCACATCTTTTATCAACAGGTTGATACGCTTTAGAATTTTCTTGTCGTTTTTCTGCCAGTGAAGGTAGTCATTCCAGGCATGTTCCGAGAATATGAGTTTCACTCGACCAGGTTTTTCTCGAGCCCCTGGCCTTCTTCAAGCTGGGAAATGGATTCAAGGAGACGTTTAACGTTTTTTGGGCTTCGTAGCAGGTAGGTAGTTTCCTCGAGAGATTCATAGTCCTCGAGGGAGAGCATAACGACCGCGCCTTCACGTTTTCTTGTAATAATAATGGGTTCGTGGTCTTCACAGACTTTTTCCATGGTTTTTGCTAAGGTGCTTCTGAGCGCGGTATAACTAAGTGCTTTCATGGTTATGAGCCTCATTATTGTACATGTACGTAATAGTGTACTATATAAATTCACTCCTAACAAGGCAGCCCAGACAGGCGCGGCAAAGGAAAACCGCTGAAGTGTGGTTAGTCAATTGAATTTCAATTTGAAGTTGAGTAATTGTTCGGGGCCAGTGTAAAACTCGTTCACCTTTGTCTAAGCAAACAAAAATTGCACCTTCATTAAATTCATTCCCTTTACGACAAATATTCCTCAATATTCACTGCATCAATTTGTTCCGGGGCAAGAAATTTTTTTGCGTACTCTAAATATATGCCGCTGGTTAAAAACAAATTAAATAAATCAGCATCGATGTGATTATCATTTCTCATAAAGCTTAATATGCGAATCGACTCATTCAGGCTTTTTGCTTTTTTGTAAGGCCGGTCTGATGCAGTTAATGCCTCGAAAATATCTGCAATCACCATCATGCGTGAAGTGAGTGGTTGTTCAGCCATTT
>QIFK01000206.1 GCA_003230615.1 Nitrosospira sp.
GAGGATGCAACTGCAAGTTATTTTCCTGCTTTCAAAGTGGCGACATTGGAGATGGTACAGGCACAAGGTGGTATTGTCGGTTGGACAGCTCCACTTTCAGCTTTGTCTACTGCAGCGAATGAAGCTGGATAATAAAAGAGAGGATCACGGATTGACTGATGAGTGAACACGAAATTAATTTACCCGATGTATTGATTGATCTAGGTCTCGCATTCGACCAATATGAGGATGCGCTTGTTCGGCATGACGTATCGGTCCTTGATAAATTTTTTTGGCACAGTCCAATGACGGTGCGCTATGGAATAGCAGAAAACACATATGGAGGGGAAGCGATTCGTGCTTATCGTATGGCATGTGCCCCGGTGCCTCCCGGACGACGTATTATTCACAAGGTAATCACAAGTTTCGGACGCAATTTCGGCACCGTTAGTGCAGAATTTAATTCTCCGGACTCAGAACAGACTGGCAGGCAAATGCAGACATGGATACGTTTCTCTGAAGGCTGGCGTATCGTTGCCGCTCACGTTAGCGTGATCTGATACATTTTCAGTTCTTCAGTATAACTATTTTTCTATACCATATGTCTTCTCACTCTGACGCAAATCCTCTTGCCGAGCAAGTATATGGAAGACTCAAGGAAGACATCTTTGAATTTCGCCTGTTGCCAGGTGATCACTTTACTGAAACCAGAATGGCGTCCTATTACGAGGTATCGCGTACACCAATGCGAGATGCACTCTATCGGTTGCAGCGGGAAGGTTTTCTTGAGGTAGGGTTCCGCCGTGGGTGGAGAGTGCGTAATCTTGATTTTGCTTACTTTGATGATCTTTACGACTTGCGAATTGTATTGGAGATCGTCGCAATTGAGCGGATCTGCCAAATGACCACACATTCACAACAATTACTAGATCTGAAAGATGTCTGGATAATACCAAAAAACGAACAAGAAAAGGACGGACGTGTGATTGCACGCCTGGATGAGAACTTTCATACAGTACTCGTCAGCATTGCTGCTAATAAACAGATAGCACGTGTTCACGCTGAATTGACAGAAAAAATTCGTATTATCCGCCGCCTTGATTTTACGGCCCGTAATCGGATCGAAGCAACGTATCAGGAGCATGCAAAGATACTAAAATTGTTATTACAAAGGAAATTTGTAGAGGTCTCCAAGCTGCTGCGTTCGCACATCGAACAAAGCAAACTAGAAGTCCGTAAGATTACGCTTCATCGGCTTCATGAAGCGCAGAGTATGAATTATCCTGTTCATGATATGGTTACAAAAGGTAACTAAGTCGTTGCACATCATATTATTTGTCTTGAATCATTATTCCCGGATTTGGCATAAATCTTCCGTTCCTGATACTTGGTTTATGATTCGTAGGAATGTTTGGAAGAACTCTTGGTAGAAAGATTAGTGGTTGTGGTTATATGTGTAGCTAGATATGTAGCCAAACTAAAATAAGCTATCATTACGAAGTTAATATTGAGTTTAAGTATTATATGAAACTTGCCACTTGGAACGTCAACTCTCTAAAAGTCCGGCTGTCACAGGTTCTCGATTGGCTAGCGGTTAACCAGCCAGATGTATTATGCTTGCAGGAGACTAAGCTACAAGACGAAAATTTTCCTACAACCGAAATTATAGCTGCGGGATATCAGTCTATCTATGCTGGACAGAAAACCTATAATGGGGTTGCACTGCTCAGCAAGCAAATAGGGGATAAGACTATCACCGCAATACCTTGCTTAGCAGACTATCAAAAGCGTGTCTTAGCAGCAACTTACGGGGATGTGCGGGTAATTTGTATTTACGTTCCTAACGGTGAGAGTGTTGGTTCAGAAAAATACCGATACAAGTTGGATTGGTTAATTGCCCTCAATAAATGGTTGCAGGGCGAGTTAAATAAATATCCAAAACTTGCTTTGCTAGGTGATTTTAATATTGCACCAGACGAACGCGATGTACATGATCCTAGATTATGGGAAGGAAAGGTTTTATTCAGTCAGCCGGAACGAGAGGCGTTCAAGGAGTTACTCAAGTTAGGTCTAGTTGACAGTTTTCGTCTGTTTGATCAGCCTGATAAATCCTACACATGGTGGGATTATCGTATGATGGCCTTTCGCCGCAATATGGGTATGCGAATAGATCACATTTTGTTGAGTAACGAATTCGCCAGAACATGCACTGCGTGTGTTATAGACAAAGGGGCGCGTAAGAATGAAAGACCATCTGATCATTCTCCTGTAATGGTAGAGCTGGTAGCGTATTTATAGTCCCGATATCATTTATTTGTGACTTAGCCATCACCTACAAATCACAGGGGTGCCAATAAAATACTAGGTGTATATCTAATTAGGGTTACCTAGATTCTGTAGCTCAAGATTAAGAGTTCCAATATTTTCTTCGTGTAGAGCTATTTCATTCTTGAGTCGTTGGATCCGGTCAAGGTATCTCTGATAATTTCTTTCGCTGCCAATACGTTCTGGTTCGCCTCCGTTATACTCTTTTTTCTTTTCTTCAAGGAGTTTTATCTCCTCTGCAATCATTTTTTTAATAGTCTCACGGTGACCTTCATTTTTATCGATAGAAGTTTCCCGAGTTCTGGTTTCCGGTCCTATGTTGGTACTTGGTACCACCGTAAGTGGTGGGAGTTCGAGCTTTTGGGAATTCTTCAGGGGAGCATCTGAATATGTGACATTACCGCTTTTATTCACATATTTGTATAGCTCAGATTGTGCAGGACAGGAGACGCTAAACAGAGCTATAAGTAAGATATTGTTAATTTTCATAGAATCACCATTCAAATCTGTTAAGGCTGATTAATCCTAATTAGATGTTCATAAGCTCCTTCTTCAGTGCAATAATATTCCTCATATGCAATGATAAATCATCTTTCCTTAAAGTTTGTTTTGCGCTCGACAAGAGTTTCTTTTCTGCGGTTAGTTCATCTTCCAGAATATTGCGGCGTTTCAAATCTCTTTTCCTTTGTACCCTACTAGCTACCTTTGGAAAGTGTTTAGGTGTCGCTATTTTGGCTTTGGCTAAGGTTCGCTTGGGAAGGACTTTCTTTGCGCCATTCATGCGAGTATTGGAATAGGTGATTTGCCCGTTTTTATCCACATGCCTATAAATTTCAGCAGAGGTGACGGTAGTCAAAATAATTCCAATGGTCATCAGAACCGGAATAGAAACTAAAATTCTTGTTTTCATATTATAGTTAACGGATGCCCTGGCAAAAGGTTTAATCTGCATTTAGTAGCTATGCATACTTATGCAGATAGGTCTATGTTTGATCCTGATATTTTATCAAGGGATAAACCATTCTCTACGTAAAAGAAAAGGGTAAAACAACATCATTTCTCCCATAGTAGGATACTTAGATTTGTGTTATGGAAGTACAATAGGTCGTTTATTTTTTTTTCTGGTATTTCGCTACTGCGCGGTTGTGGTCCG
>QIFK01000129.1 GCA_003230615.1 Nitrosospira sp.
GGGGACACTGATAACTTAATAACATAAGCTGCAAATGACCAAGTATTCTCTGCTGAATTACGTTAAGTTATTAAATTATCAGTGTCCCCTAAATCCCCTAAATCCTAGGAAAGGGTGTTTTAGTAATGGGCGTATTAGCAATGGGTGGCGCGGTGGGGAATGTCTTGGCTGCTGCTAATACGCCTGCTGTCGATGGCTTGCTTGATCTGTATCAGCGTGAGTCAAACACTAAATTCAGTGCCCAAACCGGCAGTGAGATTTGGCGCAAGGAATTTGTGTCGGAAAAAGGCGGTGATATTCGCAGCTGTACGACTTGTCATACATCAAATCTAAGTGCTAAGGGTGCACATGTTAAAACCAAAAAGGTCATTGAGCCACTAGCGCCTTCGGTTAACGGCGAACGCCTGGTGAAAACGAAAACCATCAAAAAATGGTTAAAACGAAATTGTAAATGGACAATAGGGCGTGAATGTAGCGCGGAAGAAAAGGGCCACTTGCTCACTTTTATACAGGCCCAATAGCGTTCAACCGGATAAAATATCGAGGATATTGGGACAGCCATCAATCGTCTTCATTAATTCGCGGTGAAATTTACTCAATATTCTTGCTATGTGATTGATTAAATAACATAATATTAGTTGATTTTTATCTTTAAAGGTGTCCGTCACCTTTTGCTGACCCCATTATTTGCGCGTGGCATATGCCTCTATCCTTAAAAGCATCATTTTAGCTGTGTAATGGCAAGATTAAGCCCAAATATTCACGTTATATTGAGGTAATTATCCATAGTTTCAATGGCTTGGGTGGGTCAGACCCGCTAATTTTTTGGGTTCCCGCTAATTTTCTAAATTTACCTTTTCCTGTATTTCGCATCTGTGTGATGCCCTCAATCTTGATTTGCATTTTGTGTCAACTATACTGTAAAGTGTAAAGCTCACTGTAAACTATTTGTTGAAAGAGGGCTCCATGGGTACCAAAATGAAAAATGCGCCTGTGTTCTTCACTATCGCGCAGGTGCGATTCAATACTGTCCTCAACCTCGAGAGCTATCTTCCGGCTATCCAAGACCGGATGAGGGGAGAGCACTTCACAGACTACAAGCGAAAAATCCTTCAGCGAATCACGATTCCGTTTGGTGGAGGCGATTCGGAACAGATTATCGATCCTACTATTTTGCCACAGGTTCGCTTTACGTTTGGTAATATTGACGGTTCGTCTGGCTTTGTGTTAGAAAACAACGCTTTGTCATTCCAAACAACCGCTTATGATACCTTTGAAACCTTCTCCAAAGATTTCCTAAATGGTCTCAGTATCCTCCATGGTGCTCTTAAACTTGAGTTCACTGAACGAGTTGGGCTGCGATACTTAGATGCTGTATTGCCGAAGGCTGATACAGAATCGGTGTCGGATTATCTAACTCCGGAAGTATTAGGTCTTTCTCAGAGGTTGAGCGGTCAATTGTCGCATTCGGTGAGTGAGACGGTATCTTTTAATGCTGCAGATCAGCTGGCCGCAAGGGTGATTATTCAGAATGGCAGGGTCGGTCTTCCTCCAGAATTAACTACGTTGGCACCGAAGGTGGGTTCCCACTTTACACAGCCCGAAGGCCTGCACGCTATCCTTGACACCGATGCTTTCTGTGAGCAAAGAGAAGGATTTGATCTGTCCAAGTTGGAAACCCGGCTATCCTCACTGCACGACGAAATTCTGAAGTCGTTTAAAATGACTGTTACTTCTCACGCAATCGAAACTTGGAGCTAGCGGATTTAGGAGAAAGCTATGATTATAACTGCAAGATATGGCGGTTGGTTTAATGACCAACCATTATCAACGGGCTCATCTTTTAGTACACATAAAATAGCCCATATGTTTGCAGCAACAGTGTTGGCTGTTGGTACAGGTGGTGCGATTGATTCCTATTGGTGGAGTCAACATCAATCAGGCAGCATTACGTCGACAACCACGAAGATTCCAACTACTGAGGTTACGGCTGTTAGAAGCTCAGCGGAAGATTTAGAACGCGTTCGTGAAATATTCTCGCCAGCTATTTCAGATCTTGCCAGAGCCTTAGACGTTTCTCGTCAAGCTATATATAACTGGATGAATGGAGAACAACCCAAGCTTGAGCATTTGGTCAAGTTGAGAGACCTTGCGCAAGCCGCTGATGCGGTAGCCGAATCAGGCATACCAGTGACAGGTTTATTATTGAAGCGTAAGGTGATCGACGGTAAGAACCTATTTGAAATAGGAAAATCTGGCGGTTCGATTCGGGATGCAGTTCAGCTACTTATCAAAATTGTTCGACGAGAAACAGTGCAAAAAGAACAAATGACTGCCAGATTTGACGGTAGAAATAGTTTCACTCGTTCGATCGAATCAGATTTTCCGACAGCAAACGACGCGAATTAGCAATAATGGCAGAGTGGACACGAGACACTCCATGGCGACAAGGTCATCTACTCACGGATGAAGCAGTCACAACACTTGGCTTAGCACTTCCAAAACAACACCCGAGCGGTACTATTGTTATTGTTGCAACCCATGATTGTGATCTTGCTCAACCACCCGAAAATGAGTCGGTAATAGAAGTTATAGTCGGTTGCCGTATCGTTTCTTTGGATGGCAACTACACCCACGCAAAAAATGCCCGAATTCTTCACAATCAATTTGAAGGCAATACCCCCTTGCTAGCCGAGTTCACAGCCACAGAAAAACGCAGCATCCAAAAAAAGGCGCTGATAGGTTTTGAACCGCAAGTCGATCAATGTCTCTCCCCGACTGGTAAAGCCACCTTTCAGCGTTGGCTTGCTGCTAGGTACCGTCGTTCGGCCTTCCCAGATGAGTTTGAACGAAGACTTGTTCGTGAGACGAAATTAGCCAAAAAGATTGCCAGTGCGGTAAAAACTCATGGAGAGTTGATTGTTGCAGTACTGTTTGATGTGGATGAGGGACAAGACTGCCTCAGAAAGACTCCAGATGATGTGTATGTGTTGGATATCATTCTCCTGCATTCGGTCGAAATTGACTTTAACCAAGCCGAAGCGGCAGCACTCGCGTCGAAGGAAGCGATTCAGGCAGCCTTTAAGGATAAGCTATTTGATCAACAATCTGGTAAGTGGCAGAGCATTGAGCTTCGTTACTGCGACGTACTGTCGGAAGAGGCTATGACTTACCGTCAGTTCAGCCTTATGAAGCCATGGCGTCTGGAATACATTAGCTTGGGTGCTGATCCACAGCAGAAAATACTGGTTGAATAGACGAGATAGAAAACTGGGTCAAAGAACTATAGACTCGAGTTTTAGATATAATCGCTCTCTAGAAAATATTATTCAGAAATACCAGGGTGAGGGGACACTGATAACTTAATAACATAAGCTGCAAATGACCAAGTATTCTCTGCTGAATTACGTTAAGTTATTAAATTATCAGTGT
>QIFK01000005.1 GCA_003230615.1 Nitrosospira sp.
CCCCAGACCCCCCTCATTACAACTGTTACTGTTAATAATTAAATGTAGCTAAAAAAAAGAAAAAAACGGTCTTGACATGGGGTCCACCTTAAGCTTCACCCAGTTTTATATAAATAATTCCAATGTTTCCAAGCGTATTTGTGAGCAAATTGAAGAAATTATACCTTTTAGCAATATCTAAGGCTCTATCTTGAAAAGATAAGGCGCACTTAGGTTTATTTGCACTATACAGAACGTTACCAATATTTCCCCACGTATAACCTTCCATTTTTTTTTGCTTTAAATTAACTGATAAGGTTAATGCCTTTCTGTGTAACTCGATGGATTTTCGAAAATTTTTCATTCTATACTGGCATATACCCAAGTTAATAAAAGCATGTGTTGCAAAATAATCATCTCTATTATTTAGCGAAAGAGATAATGACCTGCTCATTTCACTCTCAGCTTCAATATACCTTGTAGATTTTATCAACAACCGTGCAATAATATGCGCCTTAATAGCTTCCTTGCTATTTGCATTAAATTCTTTTTTCCATGCAATAACTTCATTTTGCCACAAAGAAGAATCTATCTTGAGACTCTGATACTTATCAGATGGGAGCCCAATTGCTTCAAAAATATTGTCAATCAAACTGTCTGTATTAACGTATATTCTTTTTCCTTTATCAAATTTAGTAAATGGGTTTTTATATCTTTTTACGCTAACAGGTTCCTCTTTTGCGTTTTCTAATGTTATCTTTTGTTCATGATCGCAAAAAATGACATTCTTGAATTTGTTTTTTATATTTTGAATTTGTGGAGAGATATCAAATATATCTGAACAGCTATATCCAAGCACAAAAACATTACTATGATTCCCAGTAGAAAATGTCCAATCAATAACTGATTGCCTTGATGCTGCTAGTGACCTAGAGGCTATCTTTTCCATCAATATAGCCATACTGTCAGTATCTCTTACGCTTCCATGAATCTTTATTAAATGTGTTAAGTCACTACTCCATTTAATTTGTTCAAAATGTTCATCTTTGTAATATACTTTATAATCTATGCTATCCCTTAACCCCTCTACCTCAAAAGCAGTTTCAATAAAGGAATCGAAATTAGTTGTTATGATCGTTTTTATGATTCCTAACTTTACTAAATTTGTTAGTAGGAAGTGATTTCTATTCGGAGACCCTTTCGAAAATATTTTCATCAAATGAAAAATACTGGCCTGTTCTTTCAAGGTTTCCATAAAAACCTCAAAAGGAATGTCTGAGCTAAGTATTTTTTCTCTGTAGTCTTTTCGGCATGAGAGGACGTTAAGGACATAAGTAGCAAAATCAATTGCTAATGGCATGCCGGAATTGAATGATATACCTGCACCACAAAAAACAATGCAATCGCCATTTCCATTCCCAAATATATTATGAAATAAATTACTATGTGTAGGTATTTTATTTTTAGCGAAATTGCTTGTCATAATATCTTCTTCGTAGCCGAACGACCGGATAAGTGACGGAAAACAATAGCCTGTAAAACTTATGCTGGATTAAAAACTAAGTAAGCAGTAAATCGCATGAATTTAGACTAGCTGTTTTCCGTCCATCTTCATGCCATGGTTAGGAGGCATTGCCCCGTGCTACTCGCAGTAATTTTGCTGAAATCAGCAAGATCAGAATCCCGAATACGAAACGACCGATAACCAACGCAAGTACAGTTGTACCGGTGATTGCCAAGTAGTAGAGCCCATGAATCATCAAAGAAACACCAGTGATACATGAAACTGCACGCAACACCTGCAACCATCGATGCCTCCACCAGACTCCAAGAGAAAGCCAAGCGAATACAGCCGCAATGGTCAATGACAACCCACAGACCAAAAGCCCTTGGAAGTCCTTTCGCATCAATAACTGAAATGCTGAGGATGAAGCCGTCCACCCCCATCCAAAAAGGAACGTTGCAAAGATCATCAATGCCAGGCTAGTAACTGCGCCCAAAGTTCCGGGGCCATCGGGTGAGTGTGCGACTCTCGCACGACTGCCAGCCATGGCCAGCCGAATTAACCCGTATACGTAAAGAAGCACACCTGCCAGCCCAAGTATGATCTCTAAAAGACCCTTGGAATCAAAGACATAGCCAGGCATCACCCATGGGTTGAACCGGTCATGTATGGTATAGTAGCCCCCTCTGTCTACGCCCAAGAGTAGAAAAAGGCCAACTGGGAAAAATACAACAAACGCTAACCTCCGCCATTTGAAGCCAAATAGCATCGCTAATCCAATTACCAAGATTAACCCAGAAGCTGTAATCACACGCGCGAGAGGACCACCGACTAGTTGTGTGCAGGAGCCATTGAGTAGCGAAACAACTCCGAATAGGATGAGTAGTTTTGGAAGTACCCCCAAGACCTGTGTGCTTGTGTGATCTTGCAAAGGCGTGTGAACGCCACCTAGGGTCAGAGTTACCGAATCAACTATGAAATCAACTATTCTGCTCATTCCTATAACCCCTACAGTCTAGAGGCCCGCCGCTACTGTCTGCAACGGGAGCGCAATCAAGGACATCAAACTAGCCACTATTGGTTTAACTCCTTGTCAAGTGTTTCTAAAAACGCAAGTACTGCCTTTTGTGTGGCCTTTTCGAGCGGTTCAGATAGTGCGTTTGGACTAATCATTGCCACCCCGCCAACACGCCACTCGCCAGAAATGGGCTTGCTGATTGTGGCACCATTATCAAGGGTATATCTGAATACTGTATGTCCTGTTAACGATCCCGATAGTAAACCTTGTTTGCTGGCGACGTTGAACTGCAAAAGCTCCCCAGTAATCGCGATAGCGTTCTGTGCTTGCTCTTTGTCACTCACGACCCTAGCACCTGCACGAATAAGAGTATGAGCTATTGAGGATGAAACGAAGCCCACGGCGTTGGGAACGACGTAAGATTTATTTGCGATGCTGAAAATGTCTTTCTGCTCACGTGCGTCAATAAAAGTCTTAATAACAAACGTCTTTGAGCGAAAAGCATCGAGTTTGCCTATAACTGGAGGTTCGAATTCAAGATCAACCTCGAACTTAACACATCCTGCCAGCAACACAACTAAGAGAATTGTGATGATTATTCTAATTCTCATGATTATTCTCACCGGGTAGCTCACCGGCCGTACGGCCGGTGAGCCCCCTAAGAACCAGGACGTGACAGTTTCCCGTCATCCGGCTCAAGCATTTCAAAAGTTGCCCTTATGGAGCAACCCAACTGTCTAACATTATATAATAAGTTTGACAGTCTTTGCGATACGCATTTGCAGTCTTTTGACGTGACTCTTATGAGTCACCGGCAGGCGCACCAGGCTGTTCACCCGTCATTTGCTTTCCCACCTTCAAAGATTCTTCAAATTCTCTCGCAATGAAACACCTGTTGGACGTCAGCACCCCC
>QIFK01000044.1 GCA_003230615.1 Nitrosospira sp.
TCTGAAAGATAGAATGGCTTATTTTTGAAACGAAATGGTGGCTTTGAAGGTGGCGGAAAAGAATATAAACCATTTTTTGTCAACCATAAAATAAGTTTAGAATTATGACAAACCTGTTTTGTGCCTATCTTGGCCTAGCCTTGATGGTTAGTCTTCCCGGAATCGGAAGCGCCATCGGCGTTTCAATTGGTGCAAACGCTACGGTTGGTGCCATAAAGAAGAAAGATGATGCCTTTGGTAATTACATGCTATTGAGAGCGCTGTCGGGAACACAGGGACTCTACGGCTTCGCAGCCTTCTTTATTTTTTATGCCAAGGACGTACTTACGCCTGATATTACAATTGTTCAGGCCATGAGCTTTCTAGCTGCAGGCCTGATTCTTGGCAGCGTGTCACTATTTTCGGCAGTGAAGCAAGGGCAGATTCGTGCCAACGGAATCGCTGCCATGGCTTCCGGTAGTGATGTGTTCGGTAAAACCATGATTCTTGCAGTGTTTCTAGAGCTTTATGCTATCATCGCCTTTACCGCAGCTTTCCTCATCAGTAACGTGATCTGAATGGTGCAGAGAAAGAAATTATTTTAATATGACACTTAGATTACTTTGTGACATCTTACAATAATAGAACAATAGAATTTCGCTGTTCCAAACGATATTGACGTGTCAAAGTTACGGTGTAATGAACACTAACAGTGCGCCTGATCAATTTTAGCTACAGCAATGTAACGGTGCCTGCACTAAGCTAAGGACCAATCAATTGTAGTTGTACCAACGTAATTATTATTCAATCTTCAGTCGTATTTTTTTGGACTGTCTCCATTATAGCCAAGCTCGTGCCAGAAACATCCCATTGCCGCATACAGAAAAGAGGCCGACCAAGCGATTAGTAATAGTCCATTCATTGCTTCCGTTGCGGCCATAAATCGCATGTGGTCTGTTGGTAGTACGTCACCAAAACCAAGTGAAGTGTAGATGACAGCTGAAGTATAAAAGTGTCCTAGTACGCCTCTTGCTGGCTCACCAACAAGAAAACCTAAATCCATAACACTGCTCGCAATGTAATAGGCTCCGGCATAGACTGATATTTCGATCATATGCACAAAAAATATGCCAAGGACAAGTATGTAAATTCGTAGATGTCGGTTTCCGACATAACGAGGCATATGCGTGGACAAATAAAAAAAGTTACCTGATGTAGGTAAATAGTAGCCAGAACCAAAGTGATTGATATCAATATTGCTAATGTCATAGGACGTTTAAATATATATTAATTATTTATATCATCTTGATTAGACATGAAGACATATTTCTATGCATCATGAATCTCCTCATCTAAAGAACTTCTCTATTCTATTTATACACTCTTTCCAACAGACACTATTAGCAATAGCGTTCCAAAACTTGCGAACCTTGTCATCTTAGGCCTCGGTCTAGCTGGGCTAGGTTTTCACGTAAAAAGAAAAATTAAAGAAGGTAGTTAGCAACAGAAAAGACTAGATGTTAGTTGGGTTGCTGTGCCCAAACAAAAAGTATATGAGTAAATGTGAATGTCAGCTTTTGCACAAAGCAGACATTAGTAGATATTATGCGAAAGACCCCACCTAATTAAAGATCTTCAAAAGGATAAGAAGCACGCGCATAAAATTATGGTCTCACTTGCGTAGACTGATCAATATTTTATATTGATACCTAACCTTAATTTAGTAAATAAGTAAATTGCGTATTTATATCCAGGAAGAATAGTTTTATCCTAATATCGAATACAATACCCATTTTTGAGCCTATGAAGAATTGCATGACAGATATTTATGATTTTTCATTTACAATGATGTAGATACGAAACTTTACGTTTATCAGGTGGACGATCATAGGCCTATTGTGGAAAACTCCTTAATCACTTGCAACGGTCAAGCCTAGTATCCATTGGGAGATGCATAGGATAATGTGTATCCATGACGAACCAATTTGTGTTTTGGCGGGTGATATTGGCGGCACCTACACGCGTTTAGCCAGTATGCAAGTAACAAAACGAAAGGTTAAAATACTCGCACAAGAAACTTATTTCAGCAAAGAGTATGCTGGATTGTATGAAATTGTCCTTGCCTTTGTCCGCACTCATGGCTTACATGTGGATCATGCCTGTTTCGGTATAGCTGGTCCAGTAATAAACAACGTTGTTAAAACGACCAACTTACCCTGGGTAGTGGATGCGAGCTCGCTGACAGTTACTTTCAAGCTACAATCAACAACATTAATCAATGACCTAGAAGCCAACGCCCGGGGAATCGAAGCACTAAGCAAAGCGGATTTTAGCATCCTGCAATGCGGTTTATCCCAGACAGCGGGAAATGCTGCAGTTATTGCCGCTGGAACCGGCTTAGGTGAAGCTGGGCTGTTCTGGGATGGTCAAACGCATCACCCCTTTGCCAATGAGGGTGGTCATGCTAATTTTAGCCCCACTAATGAGTTAGAGATCGCGCTACTTATTAACCTAATCTCTCGTTTCGGCCACGTAAGCTGGGAACGAGTGCTGTCAGGCCCTGGTTTAGTTAATATTCATACATTCCTACTTGCCCATCGGCGTAGCACCATACCGCCGTGGCTTAAAGATGAAATGTGTGTACATGACCCTGCTGCATCTATTACTCAGGCAGCCATGTCAGAACGCGACGATATTTGTATTGAAACTTTGAATTTGTTTGTTCGCCTGTACGGTTCTGAAGCCGGTAATTTGGCTTTAAAGCTCATGGCAAAGCACGGAGTTTATCTGGGTGGGGGCATCGCTCCACGCATTCTGTCCACACTATCAATATCAAGTGCATTTATGACTGCATTCTTGGACAAAGGTCGCCTGCGTGAATTTCTTGAAACTATACCTGTACGCGTCATTCTCAATCATCAGACTGCTTTATTAGGTGCGGCTTTATGCGCCTCTCGCAATGCTTATAATCCAAATCCATTATAAAGGAAACCTACTCTTATGAGTCGGGTGAATTGAGAAAACTAGAGTAATTCAGAATAATCAACAACAATTGAATCATTGCTTTACTTATTCGGGTCTATTCCGTTTTTTCCTGCTTTTTGTGTATTATTGTGTCGAATGTGCGCCATGAAAAAGTCATTGTTGGAGGGCACACCTAGTCTTGAAGTAGTCAGCCCCCCTATCAATGTAGCACCTACTCTATGTCTTTTCCCTAATTTTGGCGAAAAAATTTTTTCAGAAAGGAAATCTTTGAGTGTCTGCTTTGTGTCACAAACAGACGTTTAATTTATTTTTAGTTACCCGACTCAGATACAAGATTAGTCTCAGCTCCACTCACTTCAACAACTTTAAAACCTGCATCCTTAACTGCATTTTTTACATCATCTTCTTTTAGGTCTTTTCCTTCTTTCAATGTGACA
>QIFK01000004.1 GCA_003230615.1 Nitrosospira sp.
ACCACACCACATTTAGATCTTTTCCCAAATTATAGAAATAATTTACCTGGGTTGAGAATATTGTTGGGGTCAAATACCTGCTTTATATCCTTCATCAATGCCAGCGTTGTCGCATCAATTTCCTTGTCGACATATGCGCGTTTTTCTCTACCAATACCATGTTCTCCTGACAATGTGCCGTTGAGCCTGATTACTAATTCAAAAACCTCATTTAGACATTTCTCTGCACGAGCCATTTCATCAATATTATCCTGGTTTACCAATAGATTCACGTGAATATTGCCGTTGCCAGCATGGCCGAAATTAACGTTGATTATTTGATACTTGGAGCTCAGTTGTGATAGCCCTTTTAGAAGTTCTGGCAATGTAGCAACTGGTACAACTATATCTTCATTGATTTTGTTCGGCGCAATATCGCGTAATAATGGTGATAGAGCTTTGCGCATTCTCCATAAATTGGTGGCATCAGAGACTTGCTCGGCTTGCAGTAGTCCCTCATTACGGCAGGCGGAAAGAATAGCGGTACTTGAATCGATAATTTCACGAGGTGACCCATCAACTTCGATCATTAGCATGGCACCGGTATCAGCTGGCAGCATGTCAGGGAATCGCCCACGAATAAGGTTGAGTGAACCCTTATCAAGAAATTCAAGTGCACTAGGAATCTGGGAAAGAGACATAATTGAAACTACCGCTGCGGCACAACTTGCAGCATCCTGGAAATGTGCAGTGATCCCTCCAATAGCTTGAGGTAATGGAGTAAGCTTAAGCGTTGCTTCGGTAATAACCGCTAACGTTCCTTCAGAACCAATTAAAAGTCGTGTAAGATCATAACCCACCACACCTTTGGTGGTATAGCAACCTGTCTTAATGGCCTCACCCTTACCTGTCACCGCCTTCATACCCAGCACATGATCACGAGTAGTCCCGTATTTCACTGCGTGAGGACCGCCTGCAGATGTGGCAAGATTTCCGCCTATGCTGGAATAAGCCGCACTGGTAGGATCGGGTGGCCAAAAAAACCCATGGAGCTTCGCTGAATTCTGCACAGTCTGGTTGAGTACACCAGGCTCAGCTACAATTACACGATTGGCAGGATCAACCACAATGATTTGCAACATACGTTCCAGAGACAATGCGACGCCACCTTGCTCTGGAAGACTTCCTCCTACGGTACCTGTGCCACGTCCACGTGGCGTAAGTGGGACTTTGTGTATATTACAAAGCACCACGATTGCCTGTACCTCTTCAGAGGTAAGTGGAAATGCAACCACGTCTGGTGGATATATTTTTTGACTATTATCGTAAGCGTACGCATAACAATCCACCGGGTCAGTATATAGCCGTTCGGAAGGCAATAGAGACTGGAGTTGGGTGAGGAAATCAGTCGTTAGCATTTGAGAGGAGCAACACAATACAATATTGCAATCTATCAGGAAATCAGATATTTACCATTACTTGAGATTTTTTCTTTACTGAATGGGAAATGGCTGCGGGCTACCGTATAGTGTAGCGATAGATACTAGAGAAATTAGCATGAACCCCATGTATAAAGAAAATATGATACAAAAAAATACATTATATGTGGTTGCCACCCCGATTGGAAACTTACGTGACATTAGTCTGCGTGCACTTGATGTCCTCATGGCAGTTGATGTAGTTGCTGCTGAGGATACACGGAACACTAGCCACTTACTGGCGCATTACTCTATTTCCAAGAAAATGATGGCCCTGCACCAGCACAATGAACGTACTGCAGCGGCAAAGATTGTGGGTTTGCTTGCGGCGGGAAAATCTGTTGCCTTCGTTACCGATGTTGGTACGCCGGGTATTTCTGACCCTGGTGCGATTCTAGTTAATCTAGTGAAGAAGAAAAACTACAGTGTAGTGCCAATCCCTGGCGCTAACGCAGCACTGTGCGCCCTGTCAGCTGCTGGGATTACAACAACACATTTCTTATTCTATGGTTTTCTTCCTACTAAAACAGGAATGCGTAGACGTAAGCTGGAAGAATTAAGGCTGTTACCCTACACTCTAGTATTTTACGAAGCGCCCCACCGCATTTTAAAGTGTGTGGCGGACTTATCCGAGGTGCTGGAAGCTAACCGTCAGCTTACCATAGCCAGAGAACTGACAAAATTGTTTGAAACCATTCACACATGTGCCTTAGGTGATGCTCTAACATGGCTAAATACCGATGCTAAACAACAGAAAGGCGAATTTGTTCTGCTTTTATCTGGCGCCAAAACCCTGGAGAAAATTGGGCTCAGTGATCAAGCTCAGCACACGCTGAAATTATTGTTGGAAGAGCTACCCTTGAAACAAGCAGTAAAACTTGCTTCGGAAATCACTGGTGAAAATAAGAACCAATTATATGCGATGGCACTATCGCTGAAAGAAGGAAGGAAACGATAGGATGTAACGCAATAAATTAATTTATATACTACGGGTTCTTGAACATAAGAAGCCACCTTCATTTCAGAAAATTCAGGACATCTGGACTAGCGTGAAGACACTAGTATCGATTATAATTACATCATCACATGATCATAACTGAACTGCTTGTTGTGAATGTGAGTATATCATTTGATTCTTAACCCCGTTTGGAGATTATCTATGAAAACATCTGCTGTTTTTTATCATGCTGGTTGTCCAGTATGTGTGGAAGCTGAGCATCAAGTAGCTGAAGCTTTGGACCCTACTCGCTACGATGTGGAAATCGTACACTTAGGTGAGCAAAAGGGACGAATTGAAGCTGCTGAGGCAGCTGGCGTTAAATCAGTTCCTGCAATCGTAATTGGTGGAGCACCTTTCCACATCAACTTTGGCGCTCCGATGTCCGCGCTGAAGGGCTAGCAGGAAAAATGGCGGGTAGTTTACACCCGCCTTTTGTTTACTGTAGACTGAAAAGTAACGAGATGTGTTGACGCAGTAGCTATATATTTTTTAGTGAAACCATAGTATCTCAAACATAACAACTTACACCAATCCGATACAATATTTATTAGTCACAGTTACCTGGCTCTTACGTGTCAACCCCCTAAAGCAACACCGACATAAATGCTCTTCAAAGAATCTGGTTACCAAAATTTCCCAAAGCAGGTTCGTCTTCGTAAAGGTGCTGCCCCGATACGCTTGATCTCTATCTATCTGTATTAGATTGAATCCAAATCCAATTAATTTACAGTGCCCTTCAAGGTCAAAAGTTATCACATCTAGTTATCCCAGCCATGTTTCAAGCTAACGCATATTAATTTAGGGAAAACTTGTTAATCAAACTAATTAGAAATACTAAAGTACGGCTCTTCATATGAACAAATACCAAAGTTCAGGTAAATATCGATGCAATATTCCTGCAAATCTATAGGAGAAT
>QIFK01000213.1 GCA_003230615.1 Nitrosospira sp.
TTAAATATAACATTGTAAACCGCGTAGGCTGGTATACCTTATGGTCGCAACTACCTTCACGCAACTTTCAAGTGAATTTTAAATGTGGGATAGAAAGTGGGGTGTACTAATATTACTATACATATAATGTATGTATATCAACAACTTACATTGCATAAGTGGCGGAGAGAGAGGGATTCGAACCCTCGATAAGCGTTTTGCGCCTATACTCCCTTAGCAGGGGAGCGCCTTCGACCACTCGGCCATCTCTCCACTAGAAGAGGCGACAGAATAGCGGTTTACGACTTCTCGGTCAAACCGACACGCGGCTTTTGACGAAATTTTAGGGCGTTTGATCTAGATCAAAAGACTTGTGAAGTACCCGCACTGCGAGCTCCATGTACTTCTCGTCTACAATTACAGAAATTCTTATTTCAGAAGTGGAAATCATTTGAATGTTGATGCCCTCTTCCGCTAGAGCACGAAACATTTTACTGGCGATGCCAACATATGAGCGCATACCTACACCTACGATAGACACTTTGGCTATACTGTCGCCGCCGACCACGTCTCTCGCACCGATGTGAGGTATTACCTTACTCTTGAGTATGTCCATCGTTCTAGAAAATTCATTACGATGTACGGTAAATGAAAAATCTGTCGTGCCGTCGTATCCAACATTTTGGATTATCATGTCTACATCGACATTTGCATCGGCCACAGGGCCAAGAATCTGATAAGCAATACCAGGACGATCTGGTACGCCCAGTACGGTAATCTTAGCCTCGTCATGATTAAATGCAATACCCGAAATGATCGCCTGCTCCATATTTTCGTCTTCCTCGAAAGTAATCAAAGTGCCCTCGCCTCCTTCTTCAAAGCTTGATAGCACTCGCAATCGAACTTTGTATTTACCTGCGAATTCAACGGAGCGTATTTGCAGAACCTTGGAACCGAGGCTCGCCAACTCCATCATTTCTTCAAAGGTGACAGTTTTCAGTCGCCGTGCTTCTGGTACAATACGTGGATCAGTAGTATAAACGCCATCTACGTCTGTATAAATCTGGCATTCTTTAGCTTTAAGTGCTGCTGCCAGCGCCACACCAGTTGTATCAGATCCACCACGACCTAATGTCGTAATACTACCGGTTTCATCCACACCTTGGAACCCGGCAACCACCACGATGTAACCGGCATCTAGATCCGCACGTAATTTGTCTTCATCAATCTTAATTATGCGTGCTTTGTTATAGGCATTATCAGTATGTATCCGTACTTGTGCTCCCGTATAACTTCTGGCTTTGAAGCCCATCTCGATAAGCGCCATTGACAGTAGAGCTATGGAAACCTGTTCTCCAGTAGAAACCATGACATCCAGCTCTCGTGGATTAGGATTATCCTGGGTCTCTTTGGCCAAAGCTAAGAGCCGATTGGTTTCTCCACTCATGGCAGAAACTACCACTACCAATTGGTGTCCCAAAGATTGGAATTTCGCTATTCTACAAGCGACATTTTTAATCTGCTCCGTACTTCCAACCGATGTACCTCCGTATTTTTGAACGATAAGCGCCACGATTACTATTTTTTCTCCATAATTTGCTTATATATAGATATTACCTGATTCCCGGAAAGAACACTAAACATGTACAATAATGCTTATAAAAATATAGTTTGTAGAGAACCTAAATCATGAAACTCTTTGATGAGATTTTCAACCTCAGTGAAATTCGCCGTAAACTACGCCTCAGTCAGTATGATTTCTGGAATAAGGTTGGTGTTACCCAAAGTGGCGGGTCGCGCTATGAGAATGGACGGAACATGCCGAAACCGGTAAGAGAACTGGTACGACTAGTGCACATCCAGAAAGTCGATCTATCCAAAATCCAGAAGGATGATCTGATCGTTGCCAAATTGCTCAAAACAAAGAATCCAAATTTGTATAAAAGCCTAAAAAAAATGGCCAAGTTGAAATAATCCTGACTAGGTATCTATTAGAACTTGATGGCTACTTCCAATATATAGCTGGATTCAATTCGGCAAGGCAGGGATAACCCCGTTACATGTTAAGCTTAACCGTAAGACCAAGGGCGGAAATCTTTCTACCAAAGGACTCCATCCATCCTTGAGTAACTTTTGTGAGTCGCGGTGCTTCTGGTTGCATCGAAGAACGCGCAAGTCCATATAGCAACACTCCTTTAAGTGGAACACCTTCCCGCAATAATTTCTCAATATACTTTAGATAGGCACTGGTTTCAATTTTGGTGGGAGGTTTTCCATCAGTTTTAAATACACAAGTTTGAAGCCAAGTTGGGCATAATGATGCAGCCAGTTGCAGATTGTTACGAAGTCGTCTAGAACTTATCCGAGTATTGTTAATATGTTGCCTTCCTTCGCGAGTGACACTATCTAGCTTAAACCAGACTTCACCGTTAAGTTTTGCTAATCGTCGCAACCCTGCCTGTACATTAGATCGATCAATCAGACTCCCATTTGTAATCAATACCAGTTTGAGTTCTTTAAGTGAATCGAAATCATACTTCACTTTCCCAATTAGCTCTATCACCTGTTCAAACTCCTTGGCACTGGTAGGCTCACCGTTTCCAGATAAAGAAATGTCCCTGATGCGTCTAGCACTGGGTGTAACCTGTTCTTGCATGAAAGAACCATATAGTATTTCCCGAAGAAAAGTATAAAGCTCTTTTTCAAGCCTGATTAAATCAATCACCGGTGCCGCTCCGCGCTTTAGCTCTGGTACCTGGCAATAAATACAGCGCCAATTACAAGCATTATTGGGATTAAGGTTGATTCCAACAGACACACCTCCAGCACGGCGCGAAACCACCGGATAAATATAGATTAGCCCAACATTGTCCCGACTGTGATCGGTAACATTCAATAGTTTGGAAGAACGCTGCAATGTTACAATCCTACTTATGTTAATCACCAGTAAATTGGAATTCGACGCCGGCCACCGTATCCCATCTCACAATAGCCAGTGCCGCCATCTTCATGGCCACCGCTATGCAATTGAAATTACCCTATCTGGCGACATTATCACTGATGAAGGTATAGCCAAGCAAGGCATGGTAATGGATTATTCAGAAGTAAAGCACATTGCCAAAGACGCACTTGTAAACAAATGGGATCACGCTTTTCTAGTATATTCAGGGGATGTACAAGTACTGCAATTTCTGCAATCCATTGAGAACCACAAGACGGTAGTGCTGGATACGCCACCTACAGCGGAAAACCTAGCTTTGGTCGCGTTTTACATACTTGATAACGCCTATAAAGATAACTAC
The DNA here is from genome assembly GCA_003230615.1 of Nitrosospira sp. Taxonomy (GTDB): domain Bacteria; phylum Pseudomonadota; class Gammaproteobacteria; order Burkholderiales; family Nitrosomonadaceae; genus BJGV01. The sequence continues at coordinate 3,282 of QIFK01000213.1, forward strand.
GGCAACCGCCTCAGGCTAGAACAAGTCCGTTTGTTTGAAACACCCAGTTGCTGGGCCGACGCAATTCGGGGAAAAATTTAAT
>QIFK01000067.1 GCA_003230615.1 Nitrosospira sp.
CACACGGCAAGCCTAAAGTGGCGGGATCAGTTAGATGAGCGCACAGCGTCGCTCCTGATTAACCTGGCGACGGGTAGAGAGTGATATCAACGGGGATAAATACATCAAAGTGGTAAATATAGGCAAGATATTATGGAATATTAGGTAAAAGTGGGGTAATATGACTGATATATGCAGATTTTTGGATGTAAAAGGTACTGTCGTCCCATTAAGCCACTGGGGTATATTTCGATCGCGATGTTTAGCTGGCCATAAGATTTTTCAACAGTTCCACCACAACGAGGCTTAATATGGCAATGCAATCAAAATTATGGAGTATTTCAGGCTTAGCAGCAGAATTGAAAATGGATAGGCGCACATTGGCTAAACGGCTTGAACACCTCCCTCCAGCTGAAGAAAAAAAGACGGATAAACGCACTCAAAAACTTTGGAGATTGATTGACGTAGTTGAGCATTTAAAGAACCCAAAGCAGAATAATCATGAAGCAAGCTGCCGAGAGGCTACGAAAGAATATTTAAGTGAGAAGCTATTTCCAGCCATAGTAGACAACCCCACATTTACAGGAACACTCTTTCACAATGCAATTGAGGCTGGCTGTACCAAACAGCAAGCACTAGACCAGTACAAAATGGCCGTACATGCACTGGCAGCTGCATTTTTTGTCCTTATTGATGATGACAATATTAAAATTGAGATGGGTACTCGTTTTGAATTTCTTATAAAACACGGTGATGAGGAATATATCGATAATCACTGGCCTAAATGGAGATAAGGCGCGTGAGGAACTCATTAAATCAATTCACTGAATCAAAGCAGGGCTGATTCTTTGATATACCCATGTCTGCAAGTGTTGGTGCAGAATCACTGGTATTACCCTGCGACTGGTGATAATCAGCAGATTTTTTATCGCCACCACCATTATTCATCAGCCCAGCCTTTTTCTGGGCCTTGAGCATCTCCCCGAGCCTTCGTTCTGCTCTTATACCCCGCCTTCGGGCGGGGTTACTCATTCGTTTATAAGCGGATAACAGTATCCGTTTTGACTAATTTGCCAAACCGCAATATAACACGAACCCCTTTTTTTCAGATAAAGCTATCCAACATAAACTGTTACCCAACGTTTACCCCATGCATGAAGTAAGCATAAAAAAAGCCCGGCACTACCGAGCCATACAAATTTTGTTGTTTGGTATGCTTTAACAAGCTACTCGTTCATCCTCTTCTGGGACGACATCATCGCATTCATCACCCTGCTCTTTACGTTGTTTTGATGCGGCCTCTCTGAGTAGTCGCTTCATCTCACAGTCTGCAAATCGCTTGAGAACTTGCCTAATTAATGGCTGATATCCAAGACCATGGAGCTGTGCAATCATTTTGAACTCTTCAATTAATGACTTTTGCAACCGGATTGAAATCATTTGAAGATCCAAGGAATCATCAATCAGTTTACCGTTGAACTCCTCTGCAATTTTTACAAAGTCTTCATCTCTGCCCAATTCACCTGATTCCCAAACTTCAGACGTACCTTCTATTTTGGCTTTTTTCGTCATGACATTCTCCTAATAATTAGGATACCTTCTCCTATAAAGTATAGTTTAGTTTCTTATTGTTTACTTAGCATGTGCCTAAAGAACTTAAAAATACTACTACATTCCGTGCTGTTGGTAGAGATATTTCTCAGTACTATTTGGTTCGTAAGCAGTCTTAATATGTATGTCGTTTGTTTCCACGTCATGCATGAAAACAATTTTTAGAAATTTTCCATGATCAGTTTCAGCAATAAACCACCAGGTTGGTGGATCTGTTTTGTTTCCTTCCCTGGTATCCATAAGGACTTTCCCGCAGCGGTTAGCGAAACACTGAATAATTTCATCTTCAGTAACTCCATGTTCATTTGCTAATTTTTTTCTGACCTTGGCAGATATCCGTAGCGCCATTGTTTATTTTCTCGCTGCTTGTAACTGTTTTCGACATAGATCCGTTTTGTAATGGTGAATGTGTCAAAGCATTATATCCATATTTTACTTGTATATACAAACTGTATATACAATACATAATAAATGCATGCCGATCCGAAAAACAAAAAAACATTTGTCCAAGGCAGAAATTAAGTGCTTACGTGAGAACTTTATTAAAAAAAGGCTTTAAATCCGCTTTAAATTTCTTTTTCTGGTTTCGGCCTGCTTTTCATAATCCTTGCATACCGTTGCTATGAATGGTCGGGGCGAGAGGATTTGAACCTCCGACCACCGCAACCCCATTGCGGTGCGCTACCAGGCTGCGCTACGCCCCGTTTTTAGTTTTTCAGTGTGGACTGTTTACGGAAAGGACTTCGATAAACAGAAAAGAATTATTAGATTTTTAAGATATTCTATGACAAAACTACAAAATACTTGCTGAAATTACGTGTTGCCAGGCTAATCCCTTAGCATAACAGTCAATTCTTCAAGTTCGTTAATCAGACCGCCAATTACCTCTTGGGAAACCTTTGGCTGTTCTGCTGATTTAATTGCCGTCTCTTCAAACTCTTCGTCCGACTCCAATTTCTGGCGTGCACCGCTTATCGTGAACCCCTCAAGGTAGAGCAGTGAACGTATGGTTCGAATGAGTTCAACCTCATGCCTTTGATAATAACGTCGATTACCACGCCTTTTTACTGGATTTAGCTGCGAAAACTCCTGCTCCCAGTACCTCAATACATGAGGTTTGACCTGGCAAAGCTCGCTTACTTCACCAATCGTAAAATAACGTTTGGCAGGTATAGCGGGCAAAACTGCATTGTCAGCTGGATCGAGCATTATCCTCTACTAATTGTCCTGTTTCTTGTTTTGCAGACTGGCAGTGTATTGCGCAACCCGTTCCTTCAGTTTCAGGCTTGGTCTAAAGGTTACCACACGACGAGCCGAAATGGGGATTTCTTCACCAGTTTTCGGGTTCCTGCCTGGCCTGGGCGTCTTCTTGCGTAGGTCGAAATTACCAAAACCGGACAATTTGACCGATTCCCCGGATTCCAGAGACTGGCGCATTTTCTCAAAGAATAGTTCTACGAATTCCTTGGACTCACGCTTATTTAGCCCCAGTTCTTCATATAAGCGGTCTGCTAGATTTGCCTTGGTAACTGTCATTCTTATTCCTATTATCTTAATTTCGCGTCCAGATCTGCCTGAATCCCTCGAATTACACTTTTCATCAGCTTATCTGTTTCACTATCTGTAAGAGTGCGCGAAGAACGCTGTAAGGTCAAGGTAAAAGCGAGACTTTTTTTACCAAAATCAATATGTTCGCCCTGATATTGATCAAACAA
>QIFK01000073.1 GCA_003230615.1 Nitrosospira sp.
ATGCCAGAATGATTTTGTTTCCCATCCTCAGCACAACTTTTTCTCTTAGATATAAAATGTGAAGAAATTCTGATATGAAGTGATTGAAAAATGATCAAATAATAACTAGAATAGATGAGAATTATTTACGTTATGAATTATAACGAAATAATAAAGTCAAATTGAGTCTAATATTTGATTTGGATTTGTATGATGGGAGCGTAACAGCCGTATAGTTTAAGCATTAATTCCCAGATGATTCCCTGACGTCTGCTATGGGCAGAAAGTGGACATTCAGAATCACTAAGTAATGGCTTCATAACTATACAAATATAAAATGTATTGTATGAAAACAATTTAGCTGAATAAGGTCTGATTGAATAGGCTCTGATAAAGTACAAACTGAGGCTGATCGTTAACGATCACTGTTGTTTTGATCCTAGGTAGAGTGACATGCACATGCCTCACCGCGGAAAGCTGACACAAGTTCACGCAAAATGCCACACTTTCCACTAACTATATGTTCTTTCTCACAACATGCACGCAACACTGAAAGTTGTTTTTCTAATTCATACATAGAGTTCAAACGTTCTCGTACCCGCACAAGATGTTTGTCTATCAATTGGTTAATATAATCACAGTCTTTTTTGACATTACTTTCTTCAATATCCAGAAGGCGCTTGATCTCGACGAGAGCGATGTCAAGCATCCTGCAGTGACGAATGAAGGATAGTTGTTCCAGATGCACAGAGGTATAGGCTCTGTAACCGTTGGAAGTGCGGCAAGGTGCAGCAAGCAAACCCTTCTTCTCATAATAGCGAATAGTCTCAACGCTCACATGTGTCGTACGGCTAAGCTCACTAATACGCATGACTGCTCCTATTTATTATTATTATACTCCTTGACTCTGTAGCTGCTATAAGGTTTTTAATAAAGTTAAGGGCAAGATTTGCGAGCTGGCGACACCAAAAAATATCGAATTTAACCAAAATAGGAATGGTTATTCAAATGTTATCTATCCGAATGGGTGTGCTAACTAAAATGATTTGTGTTGATTACATTGCAGTATTGAAATATCTATCTCTTGTGCTTGTGTTGTCGGGCCTTATAAGTTTTCCCACCAAAGCTGCAGAGACGTTAACAGTAGGGCAGGCCGTGGAGACCGCCCTTGAGCACAATCCTGATCTTTTAGCGATTCGACAAGAAGTAGAAATGGCGAGAGGGCGCAAAGTAAAAGCCGATTTGTTCAATCAATTTAATCCGACTGTTAATGCCCAGGTTTGGAATCGGAACAATCCAGGTTCTGGCAATGTGACGGACTCACAAGTTCTGGTGTCACAAGAAGTTGAAGTTGCAGGACAGCGTGGGCTACGAAGAGAGGAAGCAGCACTAAATGTAACCCGAGTCGAGGCCCAAGTCAAAAATAGTGAGCGGATTATTACGAAACAAGTAAAGCTTGCCTTCTTCCAAGTTCTTACTTTAAAAAAACGCCTCGAACTGAGAAGGGAAATTGAAAAGCTAAATCGACGCATCCGTGATGCTTCCACAGCACGACTCAAAGCAGGCGTGGCCCCTATTATGGAATCCAATTTAGCAGAAATCCGCCATGGTCTGTCACGCAAGGAGACCTTTGTAGCTGAGGCCAAATTTAAGAATGCCTTGCTTAATTTGCGCCGATTACTAGGGTGGGAGCTTGATCGTTCGTTTGAGTTGGTTGGTCAACTCAGGAATTCATCCAGATCGCTTCCATTGCTGGATCTCCTCCAGATTGCACGTTCTCAGAGGCCTGATCTTATGGCAGCGAAGGAGGAAGTAGAGAGGGCGAAAGTTGCCATGGATCTGACTCGTCGGTTAGTTGTACCGAACCCCACATTTCAAGTGTTCTATGCAACGGAAACCGAGGGGCCTCAAGGGACAAGCGATATGGTAGGTGGTGGGGTTAGTATTCCCATTCCCCTATTTGACCGAAAGCAAGGCGAGCTAGTTGCGCAGGGCGGAGAACTCAATCGAGGTCGCCATCAAATTGTGGTCATGAATCGGAATATTGAGCAGGAAGTGAAAACGGCCTACCAAGCGTACGAAGCCGCTCGTCAATCAGTAGAAGTGTTTGAAGCGGAGGTACTGGATCGAATCGAAGATAATTTTAAGTTTATCGAGATTTCCTACCGTGAAGGAAAAATCGGTTTACTGCAACTAATCGTTGTTCAGGATGATCTGATCACCGCTCAACTTTCCTATGTAGAATCACTCGGTCAATTTCGTACTGCAGAAGTAAACCTAGAGCAAGCCGTGGGCGGAAAGATTTAAGCTAAAGGAATAATCATGAATTGTTCAATAGGAAAGTCTGCATTTATCATGCTTGTATTATTCTGTGTGGCTTGTCAGGAGAGCCCGACAGAATCTCGTGGCAACGAAACGGAAGTAAAACAAAAACAAGCGAATGGTGAGGAAGGCCAGCATGAAGGTGAGGGGCGCCCTGACGAAATCACTATCGCTCCCGAGGCGCTCGAAGGGCAAAATTTTAAGACAGCTATCGTCGAACGCCGACTGATCAAAGTTGGGATTGAAGCAACGGCCAATATTAAACCTAACGCATATAAGCTCGCTCATGTGAGTCCACGAATTGAGGGAAAGGCGATCAAGGTCGATGCGGAACTGGGTGACCTAGTGAAGCCAGGCCAAACCCTCGCACAGCTCGATAGCATTGAGTTGGGTTACAAAAAATCCGCTTTTCGACAGGCACGAGTGACCATGCAAGTGAACAAGAAAAATTACGAGAGAGAGGAGCGTCTCTTCAAACAACAGATTTCTTCAGAAAAAGATTATCTCGACGCCGAAGGGTCCTACCAACAGAGCTTGGCCGCCTATCAGGCTGCATTTGAAGCACTCGAACTCGTCGGACTTTCTCACGAGGATATTCAGAGAATGATAAAAAAAGGAGGACATCACCCTCTATCGTCTTTTTCCCTCACTGCTCCCCAGGGGGGAACGATCATTGCTCGGCACATTAGTCCAGGAGAAATGATAACTCCAAGGGATAAACCTTTTACGATTGCTGATCTGTCCACGGTGTGGATTCTCTTAGACGTCTATGAAGAAAACTTAGCCGCTGTTCGAATAGGAGCAAAAGTCCAAATTACTGTGAATTCTTATCCGGGTGAGACATTTCGTGGAGTAGTCGTCTATCTAAGTAATCTAGTAAATCTGGATACACGGACTGTTGAAGCTCGAGTAGAGGTCCCTAATCCTAAGGGTCGCCTACATCCTGGAATGTTTGCTAGAGCGACTATTTCGAGTTCAGAGTCCAAAGGGAAAAAGACACTCGC
>QIFK01000079.1 GCA_003230615.1 Nitrosospira sp.
CTGATTCAGGTTAATAAGTAACAAAACTAAAACCCCCGCCTGCATATTTGCAGGTGGGGGTTTATAATTAGATAGAGAGAATCCAAAGTCCTAAACACGGCGTTTCCCCCGTAGCAAGCAAGATCAACTCTATAAATGCAAATCTATTTATATTTCTCTTTCATTTTCCTATTAGTCCAATCCCCTAAACGTTCCAAAAGCTTTGGGTATTCAATTTTTAGTAACACCAGCGAATCAGCAAATTTTACAAGTTCATTTGGATAAGCTAAGGCAGCATTTTCTGCCTGCTCTATTGCTGCCTCATCTTCACCGCTTAACGCCAGTAGAACTGCCTGTTTATATGTAACCGGGGCACTCGGATGAAACCCCATCACTCGTTGGTTAACTTTCAGTTTAAGGTCAAGCTTTTCTTGATTCAATTCCATCGTGCTTGATAACGCATAATCAACGTAAGGGGATAGTAGAGTTTTTTGATGTAGTGCTTGTAAGACACTTCTATTGGAGCTGGTCAGTGATTTGTTTTGTTGGTTATCATCAGCTGACATGATTGATTCAAGCTGGCGATAATCTTGTTCCACCGTTACCATCACCCCCCATCCCAGAACCAATATCAATAAAGTTACCAATTTTCCTATGTGGGGAAGCTGCATCGAAATGAAACGCGTCTCGCCTACTCCGAGCAAAAACGCTGCCAGCCCAAGAAAATGTCCATACCACAGTGGATATTCGTGCAGGCTGTGAATGCCTATAATCCCAACCATCGCCAACAACCACCATAATGAAAGATCAAGTGACTGTCGCCTCACGCTATACAGCCCAAGCAACCAGAGCACAATCCCCCCAACTACTGGAAGCGTTCCAGCCAGACCGGTCTCAGCTAGTAGATGCAAAATTAAATTGTGTGCATTGTTGTAAATTCCAGTAATTTCTGGGGTCTGAAATACCGTTGACAATTGAAAATGATGTAAAGCGAATTGCCCTGTACCTATCCCCAAAATCGGAGCCTGTAGAAACATATGCCAAGCTTCTTGCCATAAATAAATACGAGCAGAAGTACCGGAAGCTTGGTCAAATATCCGATCAGCCACAGTTATTGAACCCGTTGGGACAACGAATATGGATGCTTTTACCAGCAACCATTGCATCAGTACAAAACCTGTGATCAAGAGGAAAGACGTTATCATTAACCTACGTTTCGCCACATATCCTTCTGTACATAATGTTCCACGCCAGTAGAGTAGTAACGAAAGCGCAAGTACTGCAAACAAATATATTCCTGAACTTCGTGAACCGCTTAAAGATAGAACGAGCAAAAGTGGAAGAGCAAGTGGTATAACAACCCAGATAGGTAGCCTAGCAGCAGAGAAAAGAAAAACCAACGAGGCTAACGCGAGACAAATGTAAGTGGCAAAATGATTAGTTTGGCCGACATTCCCGTAGACAGCGGCAAAATTTTTAGCGGCGATAAAATTATCTAGAAATGAGTGAATATTGAAATGTTGTAGTATGCCGACTACAGCACTTAACTCCCCACCTATCAAAAAAGACCAGGCGAGTACAACGCTAATAATTGTTAATCCAAATTCTTTCCGCAGCACTGCACCCAATATTACTAACAACATTGCCCATACTAAATAAAGCAGCGCGATGATTTGTATTTCATAATATGCAGACATACCAAGGTTCATCTGCAACAACATTACTGCAAACAACCCCATCGGAGCGAAGACTATCCACGGTATCGCAATATTTCTCCAATAACGCCCAGCAAGAAATAATGTCAACGCTACCGTTCCCAGAAAGAAAGCAATATATTCCGTGTAAAATGCTGGTATCGGGCGCGCATGATGATACTGCAAGAAAGGCAACACAGCCATTAATCCTATTAAAGAAAGGCTGATGCGTGCCGCAAGTGTTGGGGAGGTATTTCCGTTAGTAGTACTTTCTATTAACTCTTCATTCATATTGGGGTGTTTCTATAAGTTTTAGAACTTCCGGTTTCCTAATCGGATAAAAAAATATCTCTGTCATCAAAATAAAATGAATACCAAACCAATCATGTCAAGAGTATTAACAGCTATCATATCTATCTCTTGGCTTATTAACTAGAAACTACGGATATCCGATGTCGCTGACTAGCAACAACACTGGGGCATTAAGCCCACAGCTCGGCGGCGACAGTGACCTTATAAATATAGCAATCCAGTTACTGCGCGAAGCTACTTTATACAAGCTATTTGCTACTGCTTCTTCCTTAACCAACTTAGGTAGTGATGTATAATCTATCAGACTTAATTTTCAACTAGTGACAACCAATGTTGAAGCTCCTTAAGACGTGCCTCAACACTGGATGTCTCGTAGAAATCACCGTCTTTAGTTTTTAATGCGGTTTTCAATTGATCAATGGCTGCAAGGAGATTTCCCTGGCGGATATAAGCTTCTGCCTGTGAACGGTGTTGTAACATATTATTTCCAATTGCCTCATAACCTTGTGCCTGCAATTTGTAAAGGCGTATGTCGTTTGGTGTAAATAGCAACTGCTGGCTTGTAAATTTTAGCGCCTCATCTTTATTGCCATTGTGCAACAACGCAGTGGCATAATCATAAATTAGCGCCCGATGGTTTGGATAAATTCGTAACGCAGTTTTATAAATTCCAAAAGCTTCAGCATGTTGCCCAACAGAGAGCTTAACACGAGCTGCAAGTGTCTCAATCATAGCGCTAGCGTGTAAAACTTTACGTTCAACTCGAATAGTCTCCCCAAGACGATGATTATCTTTCATTTTACTCATAGTGCCAAAATGAGGAGATTCGTAAAGCAGCGTCAACTCCTTATTCGCACGCGCATGATTTCCCTCTCGTAACAAAGCACTGATTAATCCGTAACGTTCTACTGTCTCATTACTGTAACGCTTCTCTCGCAAATTGGAATCAAAATATTTTACTGCATCCCTTGATTTCCCCTCGGAAGCACGTAGCTTGGCACGAACTAACTGAAATTCAATACTGTCGGGAACCTGCTTGTAAGACATATTCTGAGTACGATTCTCCATGTCAGCTATACGTTCATAAGTAAGTGGGTGAGTGCGTAGATAAGAAGGCGCGCCATTTTCTTGAAATCTTCCAGCTCTCTGTAGGCGCCCGAAAAAAGTCGATATACCACTAGGATCAAATCCGGCGTTAACCAGTACACCCAATCCAATACGGTCGGCTTCTTTTTCATGTGCACGAGTAAAATTCAATTGTGATTGAATTGCAGCGGCTTGGGTAGTTGCTAAAACAGCCTGCCCTGCTG
>QIFK01000130.1 GCA_003230615.1 Nitrosospira sp.
AAATACGGCATGATAAAAACTGATCATGTGCTGTTCATCGCCAGCGGAGCATTTCATCTTTCCAAACCATCCGATCTGATTCCCGAACTGCAAGGGCGCTTTCCAATTCGTGTCGAGCTGTCCAGCCTCAATGCTGGTGATTTTATACAAATTCTTACCAACACCGATGCCTGTTTGACACGTCAATATGAAGCACTACTAGAAACCGAAGAAATCAAGCTGAAATTTATGCCAGATGCGATCAATCGCTTGGCAGAAATTGCTTTCGCAGTTAATGAAAAAACTGAGAACATTGGTGCAAGACGACTATACACTGTTATGGAAAAACTTTTGGAAGAAATTTCCTTTGATGCCACAAAACACAGCGGAAGCACCATCACAATTGATTCTGCCTATGTAGATATAAGGCTCAAAGACTTGTCCCAGAGTGAAGACTTAGCTCGCTACGTGCTTTAAAAGCAACCATGTATCCGGTCACATCAACTACTTCACCGAAGAAGTAAAATTTACGTATTCTTTACTCTTATAGCTTCAGATAATAGTTTATAAGCTTTTATACTGCTGTATATAACCAAAGTTTTTTGTAGTTCACAATATCACTTGGCAAGATATTTTGGTGTGCACTATAGATTTATCTCATATGCATAAATTTGCTTGGTAATTTTTCCGCCACTGTATATTTTTTGTTATTGCATATTAAAAACTTGTAAGCGTGGTCTGTCCCAACCTGGCTATAATACTAACTGCATAATAATCTACTGCCATTGATGTATCCATGACCTTACTACCAACTCACCCCAACTTTAAATCTCACTTTACAGAGCTCCTGAGCCGAGCCTTGAACACATTTTCGAACGCTGACTTAGGTATTAATATCGAGTTTGCTCGCCCAAAGCAGGCCAGTCATGGCGATTACTCCTGTAATCTGGCAATGCAGTTAGCCAAGCCGCTGCGTCAGGACCCACGCACCATTGCTACGCTACTGATTAATGCAATGCCTGCTTCACCCTACCTGGAAAAGATTGAGGTTGCAGGAGCGGGATTTATCAATCTATTTCTCACGATCTCCACTAAACAACAATTTCCACGAATAGTACTGGAGGAAAGAAAAGAATTCGGCTGTAGCAATTTTGGCACAGGTAAGAAAATTCAAGTGGAATTCGTTTCAGCAAACCCTACAGGTCCACTACATGTTGGACACGGGCGCGGCGCGGCATTTGGTGCAAGCCTAGCCAACGTACTGGCAGCAACAGGTTTCTCTGTAACACGTGAGTACTATGTCAATGATGCAGGCCGACAAATGGACATTCTTGCGGTTTCTACATGGTTACGTTATCTTGAATTGAACGATCTAGCTATACTCTTTCCTACTAATGCCTATCAAGGTGAATACGTTCGCAACATGGCGGAGTTGATTTACAAGGCACATGGCAACCACTATGTGCGTCAACATGATTTGCTCACAGGGGACATTGCTAGCGTAAGAATAAAAGGAGAGGAAGACTCTGAGGCACTACTTGATCAATTAATAGCCGACACCAAAAATCTACTGGGGGAGGACTACACATATTTTCACAATTTCGTTTTAACCGAACAACTTGGTGACTGTCGCAATGATTTGATGGAATTTGGTGTAGTGTTCGATACGTGGTTTCCAGAACAAGCATTATTTGAAGATGGTGCGGTGGCCCACGTAATTAAATTGCTTGAACAAAAAGATTACTTATATCAAAAGGATGGTGCCAGATGGTTCCGCTCGTCTGATTTTGGTGATGAGAAAGATCGGGTTGTGCAGCGGGAAAACGGACAGTTTACATATTTTGCCTCCGATATTGCTTATCATCTCAACAAATTTCAGCGTGGCTTTGTGCGCATTATTAACGTGTGGGGCGCCGATCATCACGGTTATATTCTGCGCGTGAAGGGAGCACTTCAAGCATTAGCGCTTGACTCATCAAAACTCGAAATTGTATTGGTGCAGTTTGCTGTACTTTACCGTGACGGCGTTAAGGCACCCATGTCTACCCGTTCAGGAGAATTTGTAACTTTGCGAGAGTTACGTCAGGAAGTAGGTAACGATGCAGCTCGATTCTTTTACCTGTTACGTAAAAACGATCAGCACCTGGATTTTGATTTGGATCTGGCAAAATCGCAACATAATGATAACCCCGTGTATTATGTCCAATATGCCCACGCACGGGTGTGTAGTGTTCTGGAACAATGGGGGGAGAATCTTTCAATTCTTGCCACTGCTGATACAGCTGTACTCACAAGTACTGTAGAATTATCACTTCTTCGAAAACTGATTGATTACCCTGAAATAGTGGATGCAGCAGCAAGGGAACTTTCTCCTCACCTGATTACCTTCTACCTTAAAGAACTGGCGGGCGAGTTCCATAGTTACTATAATTCCACACGTTTTCTTGTACCGGAAATACCGCTCCGGCTCGCCCGGTTGTCATTAATTGCTTCGATACGACAGGTGTTGGTTAACGGATTAACGCTGCTGGGTGTCAGCGCACCTGATAAGATGTAAGCATACAAAACTAGTAAGAACTTCTATGAGTCGAGACTACAAATCCACTCCCAAGTCTGCATCCGGAAAAAAAGGATCCGTCCTTCTTTTAGGGTTATTCTTTGGCTATGTGCTAGGTCTAGTCAGCGCCATTGGCGTGTGGATATATATTCACCAAGCACCCAGTCCATTCATTTCAAATGACAAGCCCAAAGTTAGCGCGACGGAAAAAAACTCAAATAACGGAACCCTAAAAGGGGCACAAGTATCTAACAACGAGCGCAAAACAACTAAAACTACAAATGAAAAACCACGATTTGAATTCTACAAAATACTACCAGGTAGCGAGGAACCAGTCACCGAACAGCAATTCCAAAAAGCCGTACAACAGCCATCATCGTCCAAGGACAAATATTACCTTCAGGCAGGATCGTTCAAAAACGCAGAGGACGCAGAAAATCTAAAAGCAAAACTTGCGATGCTTGGTATGGAAGCATATATTCAACCAGCCGACTTGTCTGAAAAGGGTATGTGGCATAGGGTTCGCGTAGGGCCCTTTACGAAAATTGCTGACATCAATCAAGCACGCAAGTCCCTACTACAGAGCGGAGTTGATGCCAATCTTATCAAGGTGCATGGAGGAGCCCAATAAGGAAATTTCGAACAAAATCACAGTGAACGAAGATGTCGAATTTTTCTAGAAGAAAAAAATGAACCCTATGCGTTTTTTTGTAGCCCTTCTCTTATTTCTCAGCTTGGGCCTCA
>QIFK01000084.1 GCA_003230615.1 Nitrosospira sp.
ATTTAGCCCGTTTAATTAAACTGGCAGAGGGATATATAGAAATACACGAAGGCACGCTTATTGCTCTTATAGAAGTAATAGGAAAGCTAAAAAAGGAGCGCAAAGCTATAGTTAGTGAAACAACTAAATGTTTTTCTGACGTAATGAGCAGAATCAATACCTACAGATTGCCAGATGAACATATTTTTGATGCGGCTATGCGGATAATAGATAAATTTGAAAGAGACAATAAAGATGACTAACCCTAAACAAATGTCACGCAAAGAAATAGACGCTTATTGTCGAGAGTTAATTCATGAGAATAAAAGGCTAAATAAGAAAGTTATCAAATTAGAGCTGTTTCTTAAAAATTCACTTGATGATGCTGACTGGATGTATGAGGATGAGAAAGGAGATTGAAGATGACTAAAACTACATATATGCCAATTACTCCCGGTGGGACACTTTGCTCGTGGCTCGAATCAGATACAAAGGAAGAGGCATGGAATAAGTTACTCAAAGACGCAGCACACATGCCATATAAGACCAAAAAGAATTTCATCAAGCGAGGATATGAAGTTCATGAAATTAGGAATAAAAAATGAGCACAATTTGGAAATATGAACTTGAACGTAAAGATGAGCAATTAATTGAAATGCCAGCAGGTGCTGAAATACTATGTGTACAAGTGCAATGCGGAACGCCAGTTTTGTGGGCGCGTGTTGATCCAGATGTGGAAAGAATAAAACGACTCATCATTACACATGGAACAGGCCATCAATTGTCCGATAAAACAGGGGAATATCTTGGTAGCTATCAGACGGTTGGTAGTGCGTTAGTCTTTCATGTTTTTACCGAGTCAGAGAAATGAACGAATTAAACGATAAAAGTACCGCCGTCGCATTAAGAAAATTAGCTTTGCAGTTGGATAAGGGTGAAGACATTCCCGACTTCTTAATTTGTGTCGTAGAATCCCACGATCATTTGAGAAGTGCCTATCATACCGCAGATAATCTCTTCACTTTACTGGGGTTAATACATCATAAAATACATGCTATGGAACGCGAGCATGTGGAAGACTTTGAATGAATAAAACACTCTACATTATAGCTGCAATCGGACTTGGCGTCTCATTAGCAGTATCTAATGAGATAGCCTTAGTAGGCTGGGCATTGGCTATGACCCAGCTAATGCGTTTAATGAAAAACTAAAAGTTATCTTCAATAGCTTTTCTGCGCCTACGTAGAGCAGCACTTCCTGGAGTTGATCTAGATAAACTAGATGCCTTATTTTTAGGATTCTTCATCCTAGGCTTTTTAGCTACTTTACGACCTTTTTCATTTAGTCTTACTGGTCCTCTACTTGGATGCTGTGACATTATTTTGCTCCTTTTCTACGGTTAGTGCGTCTTGAAACTACTCTGAGATTACTTCTAGCATTACTCCCACCTTTCTTTAAACTACGCCTGTGATCTACTTCACGCTTATCACCTCTTTTTAAACCGAGTTTACGTCTGGCCTTATTCCTATTAGACCTTGCTGCTCGTTGTGATGGTGATGAATGATTACGAGCATACTCTCGTTTATAATTGCGTTTATTTTTATCTGTCGGCATAGTGTACTCCTTTTAAAAATACCCTTCCCCCAGAAGGAAGTGAGGAAAAGAGAGAAGGGCAAAAATCTTATAGTAGACTTTTAATAGTTGCTGCTAATATTAGCCAGCAGGTAAATAAAATCCACCAGTGCCAAAAGGTACTATCATTCATAGTCTAGCTCGTGGTCACGTTCATCGAATCCCCAGCGTTGAACAATCTTCCCATCGACATAGACTTCGTCATCAGGATCATATCCACCATTGGCAGTCAACTCATTTGACAGAGCCATCGGGTTGTAATCGCTGTCCGACGGGTTCGTCCCTGAACATTTCGAGAGGGTACGAGTTCGCTTTGCTACTCTTGCCTGCGCCGTAAAGACGGTGGGGCGAGAACACAAAATCTCCATCGCTACATCGAGCTGTCCTATAGCCCGCATTTCTCTCGCATTCAGCCGCGCTACGCAGTCTTGATCGACGTAAGTCTTGCCCCCAGATAGACCGAAGCCCTGAACTCCCAAAGCTCCCGATGCTGATCCCAGGCAAGTTTCCGTTAATGTAGTTGAGAGTGCTGGTGCTATCATAGAGGGTATTGCCCGAGATAAGTCCGACCCTGTTGATCGTATGGAGACTGTTGGGTTCACGGTAAAATTTGCTGCGCCCGTTCCGCCACCTCCCCCGGCCCCACCGGCGCCGCCTCCAGAGATAGCGACCGAGCCTGAACTTGATCCCGACGCCGCATTAGAGTTGGCACTTGATGAAGAGTGAATAGAAATATGCCCCGCTTTCGCAGCAAAGGCAAAGGTTAATAGACCGATTGCCAGTACCACCAGCATGAAGTCTAGTTTTGTTGGTTTAAAATATTTCATAATACCTCCCAATCATCGGCTAGCATGTCAGTCTGAGAACAGAGCCAAGGTACAACCATACCGTCAGCTGTTTTCATGTCAACATGTGCATGGTAGTTAATCTCAGTACCCTCTGGGTAGATTCCCAGAAGAGGTGCTCGATTAACAATAAAGGTAGAACCGGAGACCAAAAATATAAACATATCTTTGCCGTTCCACCCCTCTCTTTGTACCTTTTCGCCTTCTTTTAAAAAGGCTAATGCTTTACTAAAGTTCATTGTGTATCCTCCTAATTAAAAAGTGGTAGCTTTTGGTCACACCAGAGCCACCGAACTGGTGCTGTGAAGGACACAGAATTAATTAGCTGTGTGCCCTAGACAGCTATCAAGGGAAAGTTACTATGAATCCCTGACCACCGATTGCAGTAGCACCACCATTGCCAGCAGCGCCGGTTAGAGCGCCTGCAGCTGAGTTACCTAATGCACCTGATACATTACCCTGTCCTACTGTAGTAGTAGAATTGGTAGTTGTAGTGGTTACACCAAGACTCTGGGTAGCATTACCCGTGGAGCTATTGGTTGCGGTTGCGCCAGACAGACTGCCCGCAATGCCATTGCCTACGGCAATAGAACCACCTGATGTACCTGCACCCGATGCAGAATTAGCTGTGGTCACTTGACCATAGCCCGCAATCAAATGCGCATTGGCAGTAAAACTGACTGCTAACAGTAAAACACTAAGTAAGTATTTCATTTTGTGTCCCTCCCGGAACTTAGTTATCCGCTATCTGCACCCGCAAATAGCTGTGGATTCAATTTCATGGCGGTGATGTCATAGGTATTGCC
>QIFK01000018.1 GCA_003230615.1 Nitrosospira sp.
CTTTGAACGCCTATTGTTATTTTGTACCTTGTACGTCATTGTATATAAGCTATCTACAAGAAATGGTGAGATCGAGCAACGGTATTCAACGAGCTGGCCAATATCAGGAGCGCCTGGCATAAATAAGGAGAACACTATGAAAGCTTCCATCAAAAAAATTATCTTTGCTACCGATTTTTCCGACACTTCTAGAGATGCCAGTTACCATGCGCTGCTCTTAGCTCAAACTTTCAAAGCAGAACTCAAAGCTCTGCACGTATTTGATCCAAGTGCGTGGAATGTTCCGTCGTTAACAACTGATGCGAGTGTTGGAGGCCCTGAAGAGGCTCGGCAACGAGGAAAGGATATCCTTGAAGAGCTAGCAAAATCTTTTGATTTAGAAGTTGAGACTATCTTTGCCGAAGGTGACCCCGGTCATGAGATCGTTCGCGTTGCAGAAGAACTCAATGCTGATCTAGTCGTCCTCGGAACGCATGGCCTTACCGGATTGAAACGAATTGCCATCGGAAGTGTTGCCGAGTTCGTTGGCAGACATGCTCCTTGCGCTGTTCTTACTATCAGACCTAAAGGGAAATAGACAAAACCAATGAGCGCGCACCAAAAAACCGCAATTATTACCGGAGCAGGCAGTGGTATCGGTTTGGCTGTAGCAGAAGCATTTGTGCGAGAGGGTATCAACGTAGTTCTTAATGGGCGTGCTAAAGATAAACTTGTTCGGGCAGCATCGCAAATCAGTAAGCCAGATCAGGTCACAATTGTTGCAGCTGACATTACCTTACCCGAAACAGTCGGGCAGATTATCAATGGAGCAGTGGAGCGTTTTGGTCAAGTTGATATTCTAGTAAATAATGCGGGTATCTTTCACTCCAAACCATTTACAGCATATACAGTCGAAGAGCTTGATACTTTTCTTGGCTATTTACGTGGAACCTTTGTACTTACACAAGCGGTAGTGAGACAAATGCAAAAACAGGGCCATGGTGGATCTATTGTTAATATCGGAACAATTCTCGCCTCCAGCGGCGTGTATGAGCTTCCTTCCAGTGCACCGATCACAGCTAAGGGTGGCATTATGGCACTGACGAAGAATCTGTCTGTTGAACTGGCACCGGATAATATTCGTATCAATGCAGTGGCACCTGGGATTGTTCTCACTCCTATACTGGGCAAACTTTCCGATGAGAGACTTGCTGCTTTTAACAGTATGCAACCGCTTGGCCATTGCGGAAAGCCAAAAGACATAGCTGATGCAGTTCTTTACCTAGCTAATTCCACCTGGACGACAGGAGTGATCGTACCCGTTGATGGCGGTGTTAATGCTAGCGGTGATGGAACATATCACAGGGTGAAATAAGGTAGTAGTAACTCATAGCAGCCCGATCGAGATTCAATACGAACGTCCGCTTTTGGCACAAAGTGGACATTCGTTAACACCACCTCCGCCAAAACAGATAGAAGCTCTCTAAGCGATTATTTTAGTAGAGGCAAGGCATTACCCTACCTTGTTTTACGACTTTAATGGGTTGAATACTAGAATCTCAATGTTCTTCGCTCGTAACAGCTTCAGCAGCTTGCGCCTGGGCAATGTGATCTTCATAAGCCGAAAGCGCCACTTCTGCCAAAATACCAATAATTGCGAGAATAAGCATCGTCATAAGTAGGGTAAGACCGCGTTGAGCCTTCTTTGATTTTATTTGTTTCACTGTCCCGATCTTCCCACTCAATCTTCAAATGCCTTCGGGGTACAAGCATTCTCTAGTAGTGGCATATAGGTTATCCCTTAAGAAATTTGTAGTGGGATTATCTTAGGGAGACCCTCTCCAGAGAACTACTTGGATTAGAAGCAGCTAGACTGAAGAGGTCACCGTTTAATAACACTAGGGTTCAAACCTAGCGGCCTCCTTGATTTAGGGAGGGCAATCTGAGGAGGACTTGTAGACCCTATAAAGGGACTTAAGGATCCTATTATATTGTATAAGATATTTTGTTGTCAATTTGTTTCGCGTAAAATACCTAATTATTTAGAGTATATAAGATGCTGATAATTATAAATAATTATTTATTCTCCTAATACTCCATTACACCAATAAATTATTTAGATACTCTAAGAATGTATTGACATTCTTTGCATATAGTGCGTATTATAAGATATATGGATATACATATCCAGTTATCATTTAATCTTCTATATAGTTAATAGTGAGTGCGTTGTGAAGAACCTAAGGTTTGTTATTTCACTTATAGCGGTGTTTTTTTCTATGAATGCCATGGCGGAAACTAGTCTATTTAAAGAGATATTTACCGAGGCTGATAAAAAGTGGATGGTCCGGGTCAGGGCGGTATATCTTTCAATGTCACAAGGATCTGATCCCATCCCCTCTTTGGGTGTTCCGAAAGACGCTATCGAGGTCGAGGACATATTCATCCCTGAATTGGATATCAGTTACTTTTTTACCAAACACATTGCCGCAGAGTTGGTGTTGACCTATCCACAGAAACATGAACTTCATTTTCAAAATAGTGCAATTGGTCCATTTAAATCTGGCACCTTCAAGCACCTGCCACCTACTCTCACACTACAATATCATTTTTTTCCAGATAGTTGGTTTCGTCCCTACATTGGCGGGGGTGTTAACTACACCTTCTTTTTTGATGAAAAAATAAATGTACCCGGTATAACTCCATTACGCCTAGAAACTGGTTCCTTGGGCGGGGCGGTACAGTTTGGTTTTGATGTGAATTTAAATAAGATCTGTGCCTGCGTACTCAAAGGTTTTTTTCTTAATGCTGATCTAAAGAAAATATGGATCAATAGTAAGGTAAAAGCTTTCGGTAGCGTTCAAGTTTCTAAGCTTTATCCTGATCCATTAGTCGCCGGGATTGGCCTTGGATATAGATTTTAATAACGCACAGTTAATTATAATTTCTTTAAAAAATATTCATTATTATTTGTTTTTGAACGAAGAGAAAAACTATGAAAAAGCTATTAATGATTATCATCGCCCAATTTATCTTTATAAGTGCAGCGAATGCTGTTGTCAATATCAACACTGCTACCCAGGAGGAGCTTCAAACACTTCCAGGCATCACTGCCGCAAAAGCCGAGGCCATTATCAACTATCGCTCGAAGGCAGGTGCCTTTAGAAGGGTGGAGGATGTAAGAAATATCGAAGAGATCAACCCCACCACCATGGATATGATGGAGTTTTATAACAGCGTTAAGCTAAAAGACTAGGGCAAACCGACCTAT
>QIFK01000041.1 GCA_003230615.1 Nitrosospira sp.
AAATCTACTCCGATTCTGAATCGTACAGCCTTTATGTATGGTAATGAGAATTGACTGCAAAATTCCGGAGGTTCATCGCCATGAAATTGCAAAAAACTTAAACCGGCTACGGAGCATGTTTCTTCCACCCATTCAGGATCTGGATCAACATATACTCCTACCACGCTTACGAATGGTGGTAATGCTGTAATAATCTTATGTGCTACATGTGGGGAAATATAGCGAGCACTCTTTCTCCAGAATACAAAACCAATGGCATGCGCACCTAGCTGTACTGCCGTTAACGCGTCGTCAACACGAGTGATACCACAGACTTTTACTCTGACAGACATAAGCGTAGCTCAATATAAATAGAAAGATACACGAATATTTGTACGAATGTAGAACAGATTTTCCCTTGATACGTGAACAATTCATACTCCCCTAAGGAGTTACCTTCAGTGTGTGCTGGTATCATTCGTGAATCATTTTTTACGTGCCCTAAACATTCTGGGCAAAACCGCTGCAAGTGGCGGCTCAATAAAACACGGTAATTTCCATTTCGGATCATAAGTTATCCCGGCTAAATATAATCCTGTCGCGGAGAAAGTCGGTGCTGCATAATTTCTATCACAGCTTTCCAAGAGTTCTCCCATCCACTGAGGAGGGTATTTCCCTTTCCCCACATAGACTAAGGATCCAATAATATTGCGCACCATATGATACAAAAATGCATTAGCACGGATCTCAAATGCGATGATATCGCCTTGCTGGATAATTTCCAGCTTGGTCACATTGCGCACCGGGGATCTAGCTTGGCAGTCTGAGGCGCGGAAAGCACTAAAATCATGCTCACCCAGTAATATTTGTGCAGCGCCACGCATCCGCTCAAGGTTGAGGGGCAAATGAAACCATCCAACCTTACCATGGTAGAGCCCAGCGCGTACTGGATGGTTCAACAATAAATAAAGGTAACAACGCTCTGTAGCGCTGTAGCGGGCATGAAAACTATCCAAAGATTTGGACGCCCATAGCACCGCCATGCTTTTGGGCAATAATGCGTTTACACCTCGTACCCAAGCAGTAAACGGGCGCTGTGCATTCGTGTCAAAATGTACAACTTGGTACGTAGCATGAACTCCTGCGTCGGTACGGCCTGCTGTGATTACCTGAATGTTGCTACGAGTGATTCTTGACAATGCCACTTCTAGCGTATCCTGAATTGAACAACCAGAAGGCTGACCCTGCCAACCACAGAAATGACTACCATCGTATTCCAACCCCAGAACAATTCTCACTGGCTAGCTACCATTATTGCTGAAATGGCCGAGATTGGTGCCAGAAAGGCTAAAGATAAATTTTGAGAGGAATAAATGTACGAGCACATATGGATTCCCGTAAAAATGTCCCACGAGAAACCGCTATTAATTAACTGACCACGGATCAATGCATACAATTACAACACCTAATACATTAGGAGCCCTACAGGTTACCCAGTATAACTCTTGCACTTTCCTGTTGTTCAGCATCCCCTTCTTGGACAACTTCCTGGAGAATTTCTTTAGCACCGTCATTATCACCCATCTCCTGATAGGCCCTCGCTAAGTCTAGCTTGGTAGCAATTTCATGCCATTGAGCGCTCTTTTCAGCTGACTGCGTGTCTACTGATGTAGTAGGCGCACCATCTACATTTAAATCTATGCCCTCTAATCCAGATTCTGGTGGTGGTATGGGACTAGATTCAGGTATAGATGATACGGATTCAGTTTCGGAAACACTTGGAAAATCTATGCTCGTATCGTCAGAGGCAGGTGGATTGAAGGCAACAGAAGTCTCAGGGTTAACTTCGTCCTCTTGTGAGCTGCTAAATTCAATAGGTTTATCCAAAGGTTCTGATGTTTCCGGTTTATACTCTGGGATTTCTATGCCCGAACTTACACTATCATCACTCTCCTCGGACGTCTCTACCTGCTGTGGGAATGATGGAGCATCTTCGTTTGATGCCGCGTCCTTTGTTTGATCAGAACTTGATGATGCGACTGATCCACCATAAAAAGGATTTTCTGGATCAATACTGAGTCCTAATTTAGCTGCCTTGTCCCACAGTGGGCCCGTGGGCGACACTGCCCATAACGCACGTGCAGTAGTCTCAAATGCAGACTTGTCTTTACGCAGAGTGTGCACATCAAGTAGCTTGGCCAATAGTTCAGGATTACCTTTATCCTTTTCCAGGGCATCCTTGAGAATTTTCTCTGCTTGGACATCGCGTCCATGGTCTAGATATTGTCCCGCCTCGATGACCGGATCATAATCATCCATAGTCCCCACAGATCCAGTTTTACTTGGTAATGTTGGATCTATAGTAGAAGGAATTGTATCTTCAATTGATGAATCATCATCAATTGATGCTTCTTTTTTCCGACGTATTGCAGCTACCCCAAATATCCCCATTAACAGTAGAAGAAGTGCAGCACCTACATATTCGATGTTTTCCATCAAACTATCAATTATGGGTCCTATGCTGTCCATTAAAGGGGGTTCTTCTACAAGAACCGGGGGAACCGGAGCCGATTTTATTGGAGGTATCGGCGGTACTGCTTTCGGGCTTGGTTCACCACCCACAATAGAAGGTGTCTCTATAGCAGTTGGACTTGACTCCTCTCCTTCCACAGAAGGTTTTTCTACCGTAGGAGGTTCCTGCGGTTCCGCTAAAGGTACACTTTTTAATTCTAGTAGGTGTTTCAAGTCCTCTACACTCTTCTCAAGCAACGCGATACGTGTGTTGGCCTCATTTAATGCCTTTTTATTAGCTATAGCATTCTCTTCCATGGAGCGGATTTTATCCTGAGCGCCGATCGCATCTTCGCTACTACTTCCTCCTAGCCCTTCTCCTTTGGAAATCTTCAGCGACTCTTTGGATGGTTCTTTGGCCACTTCGGTACTACTCTCGATGGTAGTAGTAATCTTACCCGTTGCCGTTTGCGATGGCTCCTCGCTTACTGAGGGAATAGAGGTTGAATCTGCCGCTAGTTTCTGCCGGTAAACCTCCCAATTAGCCGTTTGCATTTTTACTTCTTTGTCTGCTGCGTCTGGAGAAATGGCTGCAATTTCGATCTTATCTGGTATCCGTAATATGGGGCCCGTTTTAAGCCGGTTCATATTATCGTCAGAGAAGGCTTCACGGTTTGCACGATGCAACGCGACAAGCATCTGATTTAGCTGTACATGAGGAGGAGCCACCT
>QIFK01000237.1 GCA_003230615.1 Nitrosospira sp.
AGCGGCTTTAGCCGCGAAGCACTTAGAACCTCTATGAGGCTCATTAAGTATTTCCTGAACGCGCGTTGCTTGTTCTGGTCACACTTTCCGCTGTAGCTATCGCGGCTAAAGCCGCTCCTACGATTTCGCCGCAAGCGGCGGGGAATAGAACCCCAAGGGATTAAATCTTCGCAAACGCCTCGTTCGCAATCCACACAAGCGTCATAATGAGAAAAATAAATGATGCATTACCGGCTGCAAGTATGGCGTCGTATACTTCTTGTAAATCTGTATTCTCTATACGCTCGCGGACCTTCGCATACTTTCGAGCCGCCCAGATCCGAAGTATAACTACCGTTAGCAGAAACACAGATGCAAGAATTATCTGCCCCCAAGCAGCGTTCATGATGCATCTCCTGCTAACTTGGTCATCCCGGCAAGCTAATGCCTGGCTCACTGTGTTCTTGCTGCCCAATGGGACTGCGGATTAGTCGTACTGCTCGTTGGAAGTTTACTTTCATAAAGAGAACAATCGGAACCAGAGTACAGTTTTCTCTAATAATTAGAAGAAACTGGGATCTGACCCCGCGACCGCAGTTTATTTACTTGTTAGCCATTTTATCAATTAATTGTCCTTCTACATATTTATGAAGAACACTCGAAACCAGTGTTTGATATGGTATTCCTTCTTTTAATGCTCTTGCTTGTAATGAACGGAGATCTCTTGAAGATAGACGTATGTTTATACGTGCATCTTTTTTAAAGGTAGCCTCAGCAATTGCTTTATGTTGTTCAATTTGCTTTTTAATACTTTTTGACTTTTTAAGCTTGCCCATTTCAAAAACCTTAAGAATTTCTTTCTCTTCTTTGTCTAGTTTACTCATTAGACTCACCTATATATTGCTTAGTTGCCTTACGACTTGGAATAATGGTTTTTAAAAAGATTTCTTCATTGTTCTCAACGAAGGGAACCAAATAAGCATAGTTCTCTACTAAAACTACTGAGATTTTCTGACCAGGATAGAGCACTTGATTTGGATGTTCATAGATATCTACCTCATTTCCAAGGTGGATATTGAGTACTATATCTTCGAAGGAAATATCTCTATCTTGCTTAAGTAGCTCATTTTTCTCATATTTCCAAGCATATGTCTTCATTCGTAGAGAATAGCATAGTGTGTGCCTTTTGTCATTATTTGGCTAACAGGGCTGCGGTTGAGCCGCGCTGCCCGTTGAAAGTCTACTTTCATAAAGAGAACAATCGTAATCAGAGAACAGTTTTCTCTAATATTAGAAGAAACTGGGATCTGACCCGTGATCCCTAAAAGGCGTGGGTCCGATACTCTGACCATCATGCTGGAAACCGGTGATATTCATCGCTTTGCCGGTGCAGGCAACTTTGCGTCGTATTGTCGCTGTGTTGACAGCAAACGCACCAGCAATGGCAAGAAGAAAGGTGAAGGCAATGCCAAAGCGGGCAACAAATATTTATCCTGGGCCTTCTCGAAGCCGTCGCATTTTGCCGTGCGCTTTGAACCGCTGGCGCAGCGATTCTATGAACGTAAAAAGGCCAAAACCAATGGCATTATCGCCATTCGGGCCGTTGCCCGGAAGCTGGCCAGGGCGACCTGGATGATGCTGACACATCAAACACCGTATGACGCCAAACGGATGTTCCCAGATTAAGTTTGGGCGACCGGGGTAAACCAGCAAGGGGTGTGGACAAACCAGCGGCTCTGATTGGACATCCCGGTCGACCATCGTTGTTTACGTTTCGCCCAAACCGTGAGCTGTAACGGGTCTGGACAGCCAAGGCTGAGCCATCGATTCTGTGAACACATTTTGGACACGGTTTGGCACCGAAGATTGTGCGGGGTACCGAGGTACCAGGGGTTGGACTGCAAAGAAAGGGTCCTACCTTGATCCAGATGGGTGACTGGTGCGGAGCGTTTTATCCGACGCCAAAGACTAAGACATAACGGGTGCGATGTTCGTAAGAGGCGATGGATGAAGTTAAATGTTTATGCTGTTTTCGGCAGGGATACGTTTAGGCTATTGACCGGGGCGGGCTAATGGGTGACCCCTTAATCCTTTTAACCAATTTCATCCCTTTACAGGGAATCCCGAGGATCCGAGTTTAGCTCGGCACAAGGAACGATTTGTTATGCCATTTTTTGTAAATGGTGAAAATCTTGTATAGCATCTAGCTCAACACTTTCAGAATTCTGGGCTTTATATAGATCCCATCTCATTTGTAAGTTGAGCCAGAAATCTGCGGACACGCCAAAGAATCTGCCAAGACGCAATGCCGTGCTCGGCGTCACACCACGCTTTTGGTTTACGAGTTCATTCACTCTTTGATAGGGGACATGTATTGCAGTAGCCAATTCACGCTGAGTGATTTGCATAGGATTTAAAAATTCCTCCACAAGCATCTCGCCAGGGTGGGTTGGCACTCTATTGGTTGGTATGCGAATCATAGTACACCTCAGTGATAATCAGTTATCTCTACTTTATCAGGGCCGGATTCGCCCCACTGAAAGCAGATACGAAATTGATTGTTAATTCGGATGCTATACTGCCCCTTCCTATTCCCTGATAATGGCTCCAAACGATTACCAGGCGGAACCTTCAACTCATCCAATGACTCAACGGAATCTATCTGATCTAGCTTTCGTGATGCAACTTTCCAGATAGCTTGAGGGCAAGCTTTACGAGCTACTCGGGATGATTTTCCATTGAAAATATCCTCCGTTGCCTTATCCTTAAATGACACAATCACAAATAAACGATAGCACGGATATCATGCTATTGCAAGACTCGTAATTATTAGGGCATAACTTACAATAGAAGTCCTAAATGCGTAGTTTAAAATACGCATTTAGGACAAAATAAAATATTGATTTTCATCTAATCAATGGGTTACCCTTTTTTAGTGGGCCTATAACCACTATTACTGCAAGGAGGAAAGGATAGAGTGGACACATTCTTTGTGCAGGGATATCGTTTGAATTTCCTGGATTCCGGCTCGCGGGCCTTCAGCCCTTGGCCGGAATGACGGAATGATTCAGAGCTTCCCAATACTATTAATGCCGAGCATAGACGCTGGTACGACCGTTCTTTTCAAAGCTCAGTACTACATAAGGGTCTTTGCGCGAACCCTGCTCCATGCCCGGTGAACCGACAGTCATACCCGGCGCGGCGAGGCCCTGGATGTTGGGTTTTTCCT
>QIFK01000171.1 GCA_003230615.1 Nitrosospira sp.
GTCATCTCGATATGGCCGGAGTCCGTCCCCAGTTTTTTTATCATGGTACGCAGAATGCTCTCGAATGATTCAACAGAAATTTCACGTTCTTGGCTATTGAGTATTTCCACGAAACGTGACATGTGAGTACCCTTGAAGTTATGTGTCAGATTCACATACATGTTGAATACTGCAACAGTGTGTTGTACACCACCGTTCTTGTCAGCCACTTTTACCGGGTGACGGATGGCTTTAATACCTACCCTATCGATTGCAATATGCCTAGTGTCCGGTGTACTTTGCACATCATCGACGGGGAAATCGACTTGTTTGTTCATGTTGTCTATCTCCTGAAGGGGTAGGACCAACTGATGGTGATCATAACTCTACAAAATGGTTGAGTAAACTACTCGGATAATTTTTTCTTGATAGCTTTCACGATTCCAGCCTTATCCCGTCCGCAGTCCACTAACATCCGCGTAGGGTCACCCTGATCTATGAAAACATCCGGTAAGCCTAGTTGTAACACTGGGGTGGTGGTGATGCCCTTGTTTTCGAGAGATTCCAGCACGGCACTACCTGCTCCACCCATGATGGTGTTTTCTTCAACTGTTACTAGCAAGCTATAGTTCGCTGCCAAGAATACGACAAGATTATCATCCAACGGTTTTACAAAGCGCATATTAGCAACGGTAGCGTTCAGTTCTTCGGCTGCTTCTAGACAAGGTTTGAGCATGCTTCCAAATGCCAGCAGGGCGATTTTCTCCCCTTTGCGACAGATTTCGCCAAGCCCTATTTGTAATGCCTTCATTTCCTTTATTGGTACCACTCCAGTTCCTGCACCGCGTGGATAGCGCACCGCCGCTGGTGTGTTCATTTGGAATGCAGTGTAAAGCATCTGACGACATTCATTTTCATCCGCAGGAGTCATCACTGTGATATTGGGTATGCAGCGTAAATAGGTCAAATCAAAACTGCCGGCATGGGTAGGGCCGTCTGCTCCTACTAGTCCCGCCCTGTCAATAGCAAATACCACCGGTAGGTTCTGGATGGCGACATCATGAATCAACTGATCGTAAGCTCGTTGCAAAAAAGTTGAATAGATCGCTACTACTGGCTTCATGCCATCGCAAGCTAAGCCCGCAGCAAAAGTGATCGCATGCTGCTCGGCAATACCGACATCGAAGTAACGATCGGGATATTCTTGGGAAAACCTTACTAATCCTGAACCCTCACTCATGGCCATGGCCGGGGTAATTCCGACCAGGCGATGATCCAGGGCTGCCATATCACATAACCAGTCACCAAAAATCTGCGTATAGGTAGGTTTGCCTGGAGCTTTAGGAACGATCCCTGCGTCTGGATTAAACTTGGTTACACCATGATAAAGAATAGGATTGTCTTCTGCCGCCTTATAACCCTCGCCTTTGCGTGTCACTACATGCAGGAATTGAGGGCCGCTGAGACGCTTGAGATTTGTGAGTGTGGTCACTAGCTTGTCAAGATCATGGCCATTAATGGGGCCGATATAGTTAAAACCGAATTCTTCAAACATAGTGCTGGGTGAGAGCATACCTTTCACATGTTCCTGGGTACGATTGGCCAGCTCCAGTATAGACGGGACTACTCCAAGCACTTTCTCACCAGCACGCCGTGCCGTGGCATAAGCCTTTCCAGTCAAGAAGAGGCTGGTAAGATAATTGTTAAGTGCCCCCACTGGAGGCGAAATCGACATGTCGTTGTCGTTCAAGATCACTAGTAAATTGGTGTCCATGGCGCCAGCATTGTTCAACGCCTCAAATGCCATGCCTGCACTCATGGCTCCATCGCCAATTATGGCTGCTACGCGTCGATCTGCCCCCTCTAGCTGTGACGCCACTGCCATGCCTAACGCGGCACTGATAGATGTACTGGAATGTGCCGTACCGAAGGTGTCATATTCGCTGTCCTCGCGGCGAGGAAACCCAGCCATACCACCGTGCATGCGTAATTTCTTCATACCTTCGCGTCGACCGGTCAGGATTTTGTGAGCGTATGTTTGGTGACCGACATCCCATACCAGCCGATCATGCGGCGTGTTGAACACGTAGTGCAGAGCAATGGTTAGCTCAACTGTACCGAGATTGGAGGATAAGTGACCGCCAGTTGTTGACACTGATTCAACCAGAAACTTGCGCAACTCATTAGCAAGTTGAGGTAGTGCCTTGCGTTCCAACTCACGTAGCTGAGAGGGGTAATTGATGGTATCAAGCAAAGGATACATTTAAATCCAAAAAAATTAAGAAGCCTTCATCTACTAAGGGAAAAGAGACGTTAGCCTCAAAATTCCCGCTGAATTATAAAGTCAGTTACTTGTCGTAATCGTGTCGCTGTTGTACCAAAAACTTCAAGCGCCTGATATGCATCGTGCCGTAACTCCTTGGCTAGTTCACGAGCTTGGTTGACCCCCAGAATACTTACATAAGTTGGTTTGTTATTTTCTGCATCCTTGCCAGCAGTTTTACCCAAGGTTGCCGTTGTAGCCTCGGTATCCAGTACATCGTCTACCACTTGGAATGCGAGGCCAATATATTTTGCAAAATGATCAAGATTTTTCAGCTGTGAATCATTCAAACTATTACCACAACAAGCACCTATCATAACAGCGGCGCGGATTAGTGCTCCGGTCTTGTGTATATGCATAAACTCGAGTTCTGGTAGGCTTAATGTTTTACCAACGCTAGCAAGGTCGACCGCTTGTCCACCTGCCATGCCGCGAGAGCCTGCTGCTTGCGCCAAGCGCTTTATCATTTCCAATTGCACTTGTGGAGTAACGGCCAAATGATACTCGGCTAGTAATTGAAAGGCTAAGCTCTGTAGACTATCGCCGACTAGTAAAGCAATAGCTTCATTATATTCTACATGGCAAGTCGGTTTACCTCGCCGCAATATATCATCATCCATGCATGGCAGATCATCATGTGCTAGCGAATATGCATGAATCAATTCTACCGCAACAGCAGCGATGGTTACACGCTCTTCATCTGCCGAACTGAGCTCTCCGGCAGCAAAGGCAAGCAGTGGACGTATTCGCTTTCCACCTCCTAGAACGGCATAACGCATGGCGTCATGCAAACGTTCTGGTGAAAACTTTGCAGAGGGAAGAAGAGTTTCTAGGGAGGTTTCTATGCGTGCCTGACGGCTTCTCGCCCAGCTCTGAAAATCATCGATCATCGATACCAGGCGGCGAGAAATTTTTGAGCGTATTGGCCTCAAGAATGCGCACCTGTTGCTGCGCGCCCTGAAGTATAGCTTGGCAATATTGAAGCAATATTCTGCACCGCGCTTGTGTGCTGAGAGCGAAACCTCTAGGGACATCTGTCCCGCTTCCATCGAAGCCACAATATTTTCTAACTCGTTCAATCCCGCTTCAAAATTTTCTGGTTTAGCCGATTTGACGGGTTTGGAGAATTTTGTCATGATAAGTTTAGTGTGTAAATGGTGTGTGAGTGATTCCTTCGAAAGAAGTAAAAGTAACGCAATTGACTAGGCCAGGTCAATTAAATACGTGAAATTCTCTTTCCAAATTTCAACCTTTTGCGGTAGATTATGGACATCTCAGAAACGGACAACCCCTTACTGTTTACCGACTTAATCTGTTTAGCATATAAAATATATATGGCGGGTTATTATCTTCAAGGAGATGTAAAGCGCCAATATGTCTAATCTAGTTGACGTTACGCGCTTGACACAGACGTCGGTACAACTGCCGGTTAGCTGGTATCTTGACTCCCATATACTTGAATTAGAAAAGCATTTCTTGTTTGACCAAGGGCCAGGCTATGTTGGTCATGAAATTATGTTGCCGAATGTGGGCGACTATTATGTGCTGGAATGGATGGGCAGCGCCAAAGTACTAGTTAACAACAAAAATGGCATTCAACTGCTTTCCAATGTTTGCCGCCATCGACAGTCTCTCTTGCTTAAAGGTAATGGTAATACTAGAAACATTGTTTGTCCCGTGCACGATTGGACTTACGATATAGATGGCAAGCTATTGGGTGCGCCCCACTTTCCCGATAACCCTTGTCTTGATCTTGGAGAAACTCCACTACAAAATTGGAACGGCCTATTATTTGCGGGTAAGCGTAATGTTTCGTGTGATATGGCCAATCTAAGTGTGCTGGCTGATTTCGATTTTTCCGGTTATTTGCTAGAACGAGTACAGATAAAGGAATACTTTTGCAACTGGAAGACTTTTATTGAGGTATTTCTGGAAGATTATCATGTCGAGTCATACCATCCAGGGTTAGGCAATTTTGTTAATACCGAAGAACTAAAATGGGAATTCGATGACTGGTATAACGTGCAGACTGTTGGTGTGAGCCATGCTCTTAGCCATCCCGGCACGCCGGTTTATGCTAAATGGCACGAGCAGGTGTTACGCCAAACTGCGGGCAAGACACCGCTGCACGGAGCCATCTGGATGCTTTATTATCCCAACATCATGCTGGAATGGTATCCTCATGTACTCATTATTAGTACTTTGTTGCCGACAGGAGTAGAGAGTTGTACCAACGTAGTCGAGTTCTACTATCCCGAAGATATTGTTTTGTTTGAGCACGAATTTGTCAAAGCCGAACAGGCGGCATACAACGAAACTGCAGATGAAGACAACACAATCTGTAAGCTAATGACTGCTGGGCGTCGTGCACTGAATACTCAAAGTGTCAATGTAGTTGGTCCTTATCAATCCCCAATGGAAGACGGCATGATGCACTTCCATGAATTTCTACGGCGGAAAATTGAACCGCATATTTTTAAGTTTTAAATATCGAATGTTCAGTTTGAGTACGACGAGTCGTGCTCTTGTACATTTATTTTTCGTTTTATACATCCCTTTATATCCCTAATTTATTAATGCGCTCTCTTTGGATGCTTGTCTCTGGCTTCCTTTTCGCTTGTATGGGAGTATTGGTGAAACTTAGTGCGGTGTATTTTTCAAGCATTGAACTGGTGTTCTACCGCTCAATGATCGGTTTTCTGATTATCTGCGTGATTGTTAGCGTCCGACACCTTCCCCTCTCCACGTTATACTGGAAGAATCATTGTTGGCGAGGACTCTCAGGGCTTGGTTCGGTATTGATGTTTTTTTACTGTATTACTCAGTTACCACTAGCTACAGCTGTAACTCTAAACTACACATCGCCGCTTTTTCTCACATTGCTTACCACCATGATTCTGAAAGATCATTTCCAGTGGCTGCTTGCAGTGGCAGTGGTGCTCGGATTTGCCGGTGTGGTTTTACTGCTACGCCCATCCTTACAAGAAGACCAATGGAGCGGTGGATTAATTGGCCTTGCTTCGGGTTTTTTTGCAGCCATTGCCTATCTAAATATAAGGCACCTTGGCAATTTAGGAGAGCCTGACTGGCGAGTGGTATTTTATTTCACATTAATCAGCACTATCATCACCAGTATTTGGATGTTGTTCAATACATTTCACCCCATTACACCGGTTAATTTCCTTTTGCTGCTTGGTATTGGGATCACCGCGACACTGGCGCAACTAGCTTTGACACGAGCTTATCGTACTGGAAAAATACTGGTAGTAGGTGCGATAGCCTACAGTACAGTTGTATTTGCGAGTCTTTGGGGCATCCTAATTTGGGGTGAATTACTATCATTGACTTCATGGCTTGGTATAGGACTAATTGTTGCTGGCGGACTACTAAGCCTTAGAGCTTCTATAAAACCGATACGTGAATAATAATGATCAAAAAATTGCACTACTATAGATTATTACCTATGATGAACTGGTATCTTGATGTTGAAATCTTCATGAGACAAATCCATGATTACAATTCAGAAAACCTAAAGGGTGATTCTTAGTTCATATACCATTAAAACAAATACTTAGATTTAACTTCCTAGGTCTTTTTATTGTAATTGCTACCGAATTGCTACCTTACGAGTAAATAAAGCATTAAATCCCTCATTGATACGGATAGTAATATGCAAGATATTCGGGGCTAGGGTAGCAACGCCAGCCTTACATATATCCGTACTATGTAGGCAAAAACGAGAGTAACCCGTCCTTATAGATTCGAAATTAGAAACAGGTGGGGATGCCACTAGTATTGGGAAAGAGAGGGGGCATAGATAAAGGTACTACATACCCATACATCGACTTTAATTTTGGCGCAAGAAAATTTTCCAGAAGGAAAATCTGAGAACGACCGCTCTCGACCCGAATCGAACATTCAAAAAATCAACGTTTGAATTAAACAGCTGGTGTGGTTTTTCGTGTAGCATCCAGTTGGACTCGAGTTGAGGCCTAGTCTCTGATAAAAAGACACATTAAGTTTTTTGCTAAAACTACACTAATTCATTTTTGGCATACTCGCTGA
>QIFK01000145.1 GCA_003230615.1 Nitrosospira sp.
TTTCTGCAACGCCACTTTCCGAAAATCCTTGCAAGGATGAATAAACAGATTCATCAGTGGAGTTAGGTATTCCATACCATTCGTCAAAACCTTGGTCCGTCGGAAATCGCCCCTCTGTACGACCAAGGTGCCATTTGCCATACATCCCGGTTGCGTATCCAAGTTTGGAGAGTATCTCCGCGAGCGTAACTTCCCACTGAACAAGGCCATAAACGCCTTCACCCAGTGGAACTGTGGCATTTCCGCTTCTGATGGCATAGCGACCTGTCATAAGAGCTGAACGCGAAGGTGTACACTGTACTTCGACATTAAAGTTAGTCAGGCGAAGTCCTTCGGCCGCGAGTTTATCCAACTGCGGAGTTGCGGCTCCACGTATTATTCCGCCACCATTAAACCCGGGTTCACCCCAACCGAAATTATCCAAAAATACGAGAACAATATTGGGCTGCTCGGCAGCCAGTGCTGAGCTTAAACTTGCAAGCAATAACACCATTGATCCAATGATCGTTTTTATCTGTCGCATGATTCTGATTCTATTCCATCCCATTCGAATGTGTCGTGGGGCCAATATCAAATTTTACAGATCATTCAATAGTCTGCTTGTAACCAGTGACTACTTTCAGAAACTATTCCAGTCAACTTATTTAATCAACTAGAATATCCATAGGGATTGTATGTGCAAAAATGGTTGTTTGGCACTGAATGGCACTGCGCACTTCAGATAGGTCTAAATTTAGATTTAGGCGAGTGGTCTATCATTGCGCTTTTATACTTTTTCATGAGCGTTATTTTCCCAGTGAATGATACAGTCGGGAGAACGCCTGCTCCGTCAGAAGAATCACGGTCACCACGGTTATAAATGCCACCAGGCCATGCACAGGCCCAGTAAATAAAACACTTTTTCCGAAAGCTATATTAATCAATTCCAGGCTAACTATTTTAGACACAAAAAGTATCGCCCAGGCACTCAGGCCACGGTATATCTTAGGTTTCACACCGGGTTTATCCTTGAAGTAGCCAGCGGCAAGGTGCTCAAGGTGGATGGTCACTTTCAGCAATACCTGAAGCAGAATTGCCGCAAGCAATGAGATCAGGAATGTTTCAATAAAAACATAATCCCAGAACTGATCAAAGAGATTGAGTACAGTTAAATCAATAAGCACCATAAATGTGTATCTGAAAAATAGTTGCTGTTTCCTCGTATAGGTTCCGGCATGTATTTCTTCAAAAAACAATATTTGACATCACACAGCCCTCCCGAGCCTTTATAATCTGTAAGGTTACTGAGTTAACTCAGTAAAGCTCTTTTATTTACTATCCGATTCACTTCGCGATGCAAGCAGCTTCTTCGTAGCACTCTGAAATACCGTCATCAGTGCAGCCGTTGATACACCAATCATCAACACACCATTAATGGCTTCTAGGGCGCCCAATAGCCTGTTACTTTCTGACATGACGACATCGCCATAACCCAGTGAACCAAAGTTTACTGCGGAGTGATAAAAGGCAACGTCAAACTGCTGAAATTCTTCCAGTAGCATAAACAAAAAGGCCCACAGGGCAATCTGTCCCAGGTTGCCAATTACCAGCAAAAGCATCACGCCACTGATGACTAACAGGCCATGCCAGAATGTATCTACGGTGAGGCTAGCCTCGCGCTTAAGATAATAACGGACTGCAAACACCAGCAGTACAATTTGCAGCATCAAACACAACACCATCATTGGCAGACCTAGTAGTAAATTAGTCAGCATAAAAACAGCTCCAGTTCATAATTCATGATTGTCGTGATATGTGTGACACATCCAACTTTTGTTGACGGCGTGTACGTAGATATTCCAGAAAGTATAATGCTAACAAGGCATACAAAGTCACTATAATAAATAGTCCCATACGACTAAAAAATGCCGCATAGACATCTTTACCACCCGCACTGTCTTCAACAGCTGGGCCTAACATTATCAGCATCGTCATGGCCACATTCAGCCAGTACGAAGCTGGATATCGACCGGGAATCAGCTGGTATATTTTACAGGAAAAATACAGGCTGATTAATAACATCCACAAAAAATACATCCATAAGTTTGTAGAGATGCCCAACAGCATCCAGAATAAAACAGCAAAGACACCACCGAGAAAGGTCGAGCCCAGCAATTCTCTGGCTGCATCTTTTGCACTCACCGTTGACGTTTGCTGACCCAGCAATACCGCCTTCATGATCATTGCCATGTAGGTGAGTGGGTTAGTCAATACCAACCAGTAAACAGGCAAGACTATGACCGTACTGCGTAGTGCTATCCAGTTGGACTGCTCGGTGGTAGGCTCGGCAACAGGCTTTTGTTCAGCAGTGACAGGGTCTTCCGGAAACCAGGGATAGATTATCCACTGACAGAAAACAGCGGCGCCTATACCTACTGCCAGCCCCTGGATTACCACGATGGCCAGGCTAAAGCTGATGGTGCCCGCTGCAGAAATAAGGCTAACGCCAATGGTAAGAAAAGTGCCAAATAACACCTTGCCCATATGTACAGTTAAGTAGGTACTGAAATACAGACCGACAGCCACCAGTAGTATTGCAGTGAATTGATAATGCAGCAGTACAGGAATCAGCAACAAACCGGCTCCACTCGTCAAACCAACCACCAGTAATAAACCCAGCAAGCTCTTCGCCCCCATTGGACGGTATAGGGGACGGAGTTAGAATAATCGGTATAGGGGACGGAGTTAGAATAATAAGTTAACACCATGTTGCCTGGCATATTTCTCCCCTTGCTTAATACCATATGATATTGCCGGGCTAGCGGGCTAGTAACCCCAAAATAATCTGCTATTTCCTTACCTGAAATTCCTAACTCTCTACTTGCCCAAAAGGAAATTAAATTCTTTGCCCTTGTACGTCATTCGCCCTGCCTTTTCTCAAAATCTCATCAGTTTCGATAGAAAATATTCTACAGACGTGGCTGCATAGACGATCTATATCCCACCCCTCCCTTTTCAGTTCTGTCCGTTTTTTAAGTTTCTCCTCATGAACTTTCAACACATTTAAGGTTGCCAGGGTTTGTTCATAAATCTATTGCCTCATTAAGAACGTGCTCGCGAATATAGGGACTAAGTTCGTGCTCTGGAATCACCTCCACCGAGC
>QIFK01000155.1 GCA_003230615.1 Nitrosospira sp.
GTCAGAATTACTTACATAATATAAGGATAATTCTCTTTAGAAACCAGTAGCTCATGCCGAAATAATCAGTGTGGTGAGCGACATCTCCACATTAACCCCAACTAGATTCTTCCCTGCCTAGCGCGGAGTTATGTTTCGTAACCTTTTGTATTTTAATAATTTAGGTCAATAATGATGGATAAAAACCCGTACACAGAAGATGAAGAGCAGGCTAGTGAATATCTGCGCATGGCCATTTCACTCTTATCCAAACATCAAATACCATTGTCACCACTGAATTACAGGATGGGATATGATTTTGTAGCGGGTAAAAACGAAGCACTGAGAATGGCATTCGCTGAAATGGTTGCACAATCTGATAAGGCTCCAACGGAGAGCCTTTGGGCGCTATATAAACGATTTTTCATACAAGATGATGAAAAACTGGCTGAGATACGTCAAGGACTGGTAAGTATTATCACTAGTATGCGGGGAGACTTCGAACGCTCAAGTGGAAATCTGTCCAGTTATACTGAAAAACTAAGCCAATTTGCGGGCATCCTACAGACACAAACATCACCTGAGGCGATGGCAACTGAAGTCAATAAGGTGCTCAAAGAAACCCGCGCGACAGAACAGTCCCAGCGTCAAATCGAGACGCAATTATCTAATATTACGAATGACATGGAATCACTACGTAAGGAATTGGCACAGGTCAAGGAAGAATCGTTAGTTGATGCGCTAACAGGCATTTCTAACCGTAAGGCATTTGATGCGACATTGGAGCAGGCTGTCCATACAGCTCGTGAAACGAAATCGCCATTTTGTGTATTGCTTGCGGATATAGATTATTTCAAAAAAGTTAATGACTCCTACGGCCATCTCGTTGGAGACAAAGTACTTCGATTCGTGGCCTCAACCCTTAAGCGGTGTATCAAGGGAAAAGATATGGCTGCGCGTTTTGGAGGTGAAGAGTTCGTAGTGATTCTTCCTCAAACTGAATTATCTGGCGCATTCACCGTAGCAGACCAGATTCGGAAAAGCATTGCTTCTGGTACTTTAAAAGACATGAAAAGCGAGGAAGTGTATGGCCGAGTAACAATATCGATTGGCGTAGCACAGTTTAATGCAAGTGACCTCCCAAACGTTCTACTGCAACGAGCTGATCAGGCACTCTACCAGGCCAAAGAATGTGGACGCAATCAAGTTAAGATGGCTGCATAACTAATAGATCAGCATGCTAACCCCATTGTTCTGCTTACTGTACCCCGTCAATCATCCTTTATTAATAGCGCATTATCGAATCGTCATACTTAAAATATTATACGTGCAGAATAATGGGTACAAAAGGCCTAGTGCACCTATTTTAAAGGTAATGACATAACCTCTGTTGACAAGTCATATTATTTGAATATCGAAATGAATAAGCAACAACAGTGGTTTTCTATATTGCCTTTAGTGCTTTTAATATTTGTCCTTGTTGTTGATGGCGCTTTACTTGTTTCAACTCATACGGGTTGGAAAGCCAGCCAATCATACTACATTCCATTAAGAGATCAAATTGCTGAGTCTAAACTGGCTTTAGCAGAAAGCCATTTATGGCTAGAGGAATACTTGGATGGGGATGCCAGCATTGATCTTGATAAATTAATTCTTGCACCAGTTAGAAAGACCATCCTAGATGTCAGTAATAAGGGCAATGTGATCAACCAATCATCGATCACATTCTATGATGCTGATACTGTATTAAATATGCAATATATAGAAAAGCAATTAGAGCAGTATTACCAGATTATTATTGAGCGTGTAGATAATAAAGCGACACAGGGGATAGGATCTGTAGCAGATGTTGCATTTGATGCCTTATATCATGATATCGAAACAGCTATGCTAGATCTAAGTAATCACGTTTACCAGGAAATGGTGAACGAGACTAAATATCGTAGCGTTTTTTTTATAATAGCGTTGACTATTTTTGTTTTAGTTAACTTTGCTGCAATAGCTGCACTGTTTTTTTATAGAAGAAATAAGATAAAGTCTGAGGCGAGACTCTTTCAACAGAAAGAGCTTGCGGAAATTACGTTAGCATCCATTAGTGATGGTGTGATTACCACTAATGCAGCAGGATGTATTCAAGATATTAATTTAGTGGCATCTGAAATAACACAGTGGGATATTACTTCAATTAAGGGGGAGAAATTAACGGAGCATTTGAATATCCTCAATGAGGGCACACGTGTGCCTGTAAATAATCCACTAGCCCTTGCCTTGGAGACAGGCAGTATTGTTGAATTGCCGAGCCATAGCATGCTCATAAATGAAAATGGAGACAAAATCTCAATTGAAGGATCTGCTTCATCTATTAGAGATAGAAATAGTGATATTGTTGGCGGCATTATTGTCTTTCGTGATGTCACGGCAAAACGTGATTTAAATAATCAATTAGAATGGGAAACCTCTCATGACTCGCTAACCGAGATATTTAACCGTAATTATTTCAAAAAGAGACTTGAAGAAATTATAAAATTACGAGAGGCGGGGAACTACCAGTTGTTTTTTATTGATCTTGATAACTTTAAGCCTGTTAATGATACCGCAGGTCATCTCGAGGGCGATGAAGTACTGCGCTCAGTAGCATTTATTTTGCATCATAATATTCGAAACGACGATATTGTTGCGCGTCTTGGTGGCGATGAATTTGCCTTGCTATTGTCCGGCTGTGACCATGAACATGGTAAGATGATCGCGTGTTCACTGGTCGATAAAATCCGTAATTTACACTTTGAATGGAATGGCGATCAGTATCGTATAGGAGCTAGTATCGGTCACATTTCATTTCCGACCCCGATTGAAAACATTGACTTTGCACAGTTAATGAAATTGGCAGACGATGCCTGCCATACGGCAAAGAGCCGAGGGAAAAATACAGTTCATTCTCAACACATCAGTGCTGAGAATCTCCGTTCTCTACCTACGAATAAAGATGGCCACTGGATAAATAAAATTAATCAAGCATTGGAGAAAGATTTATTTGAGCTATTTGTGCAGCACATAGTTCCCTATGCTGGAAGTGCCTCACCACGTTATGAAGTGCTTATACGCTTGAAATCAGAAGGTGGCTATTTGCCACCTAATTTATT
>QIFK01000027.1 GCA_003230615.1 Nitrosospira sp.
TTTTATTCTCATTTTGGATATATTAAAAAAACTTGTACTATAAAACTAAGTTTTTATCTTGCCATAGTTAAGCGCATGCTTCAACAATGCATTAATTGAATGACAATTATTAAGTACTACTTAATAGACAATCCATTTCCATATTTTCTTCGGATAAAGTACAAATATATTACACTCAAAGCAAGTACTATAGATATGAAGTACTTTAAATACTATCCATAACAGACTAAAATATAAATGTTATTTGAAATACTGGGATGTTTATTGAACCGTATTTAATTAGATTTTAGCTAAAACCTCTGAAACTGTTTTACCCATTGAGGCAGGAGTTGGACTGATTGTGACACCAAGCTCCTCTAATAAAGCTATTTTTTCTGCCGCACTTTCTCCAGCTGATGAAATAATTGCTCCGGCATGTCCCATGCGCTTCCCTTCTGGCGCAGTTAAGCCCGCAATGTAAGCAATTAGCGGTTTATTTAAGTAATTTTTAGAAAAAATTCCAGCTTCTACTTCCAGTGGCCCACCAATTTCTCCGATCATGAGTATCACTTTTGTTTCTGAATCTGATTCAAATTTTTGTAAAATATCACGATATGAGCTCCCGGTAATTGGGTCGCCACCAATACCTACCGATGTTGAAATACCAAAACCTAAATTTTTCATCTGATCAGCAGCTTCATAGCCCAAGGTTCCTGAACGGCCAATAATTCCAACATTACCTTGCTTAAAAATATGACCAGGCATAATACCCAGCATAGAACGTCCGGGACTGATTGTCCCAGCACAGTTAGGGCCAGTTAGCAACATTCTTTCTTCTTTAGGAAAACGACGAAGATAACTTTTGACTGTCATCATATCCTGAGTAGGAATCCCGTCAGTAATTGCTACACAGTATTTTATTCCCGCATCTGCAGCCTCCATAATTGAGTCAGCAGCAAATGCGGGCGGAACAAATATGATGCTCGCTTCAGCTCCAACTTGGTGTACCGCTTCCTTTACTGTATTAAAAATAGGTAGATCTAAATGCTGTTGACCCCCTTTTCCAGGAGTGACGCCACCTACGACATTGGAACCATAGTTAATCATGTCTTGAGCATGAAATGTGCCAATTTTTCCTGTAAATCCTTGAACAATAATGCGTGTTTCTTCACTAATTAAAATTGACATGGCGCTTTCCTCTAGTATCCTCTCGCAACCACTTCGTTACGAGCCTGGACAACCTTTTCCGCTGCTTCTGCTAATGTCTCTGCCATAATGATAGGCAGGTTACTCTCAGCAATTATCCGGCGACCCAGGTCAACATTTGTACCGGATAACCGGACAACCAAAGGTATCCTCATATCGATATTTTTAATTGCTTGTACGACGCCTTCGGCAATCCAGTCGCAACGGTTAATGCCAGCAAAAATATTGACCAGCAATGCTTTAACATTCTTATCAGCCAAGACTAAACGAAATGCTTTTTCTGTGCGTTCGGCGGATGCACCCCCACCAACGTCAAGGAAATTAGCAGGTTCACCACCAGCTAGCTTAATCATATCCATGGTAGCCATAGCTAGGCCAGCACCATTAATCATACAGCCGATGTCTCCATTCAGGCCTACGTAGCTCAAACCATGCTCTGTAGCCGCTACTTCACGAGGATCTCCTTGAGTTTTATCACGTAGCTCAGCAATTTTATGACGGCGAAATAAGGCATTTTCATCAAAGCTCATTTTGGCATCTAATGCGACCAGTTCGTTCCTTTTAGTGACTACAAGTGGGTTGATTTCTAGCATATTTGCGTCAAGGTCACGTAAGGCACGGTAGCAACCTCTAATAGTTTTAACACCACGAGTTAATAGGTGCGTATTCTCTAAGCCTAAAGAAAAGACCATTGTGCGCGCTTGAAAATCTTGTAGACCGACAGCAGGTTCAATATAAATTTTATTTATTGCCTCAGGATTTGTTTCTGCTAATTCTTCAATGTCCATACCTCCCTGGGAGGAACCTATCATAACAATACGCTCGGAGCCTCGATCAACCAGAAAACAGAGATACAGCTCTTTAGCAATGTTTGTTCCTGCCTCAACATAAACTCTAGAGCAAATTTTTCCTGCTGGACCAGACTGAGGAGTGACTAATCTTTTACCCAATAATTCTTCTGCTGCCATTTCGACTTCATCGTGGGTCTCGCATATTTTGATGCCACCAGCTTTACCACGTGCACCCGAATGAATCTGTGCCTTTACTACCCAATTATTACTGTTTATTTCTCTAGCCCGCTGTATCGCTTCTTCGGGGCTATAGGCTAGACCACCATCTGCTATCTTGACGCCATACTCGGCTAAAATTTCTTTTGCTTGATATTCATGGATGTCCAATGTCTCACCCTTATTTTAAAAAATAGTAAAGAAAATAATTTATTAGTCAGTTTTTAAATTCTAGCGACCATTTTTTATAGCGATTGCCTCTGCTACTTCTACTACGTTGTTAGCCATTCTTGCTGAAGCAGCATCAATTAAACGACCATCTAATGCGGCCGCGCCTTTCCCGTGCGCAGCAGCTTCTTCTAGTGCAGTTAAGATTCGTTTTGCTTTTTCGATTTCTGTAGCAAGGGGCGTAAAAATTTCATTTGCAAGAGCAACTTGTGATGGATGAATTGCCCATTTGCCTTCAATACCTAGTGCAGCTGCTCTTCTAGCAGCTAGTTTATAGCCATCTGGATCTTTTATGTCGCCAAAGGGGCCGTCAATTGGACGAAGCCCATAAGCACGACAGGCAACTGTCATTCGACTGATAGCTGCATGCCATTGGTCACCCGGATAATCTGGATTGAGCCCACCAATGTTGGTTGTTCTAGCGCGATTACTAGCTGCATAGTCCGCTACCCCAAAGTGTAAGGCCTCAAGACGACCTGAAACACCACTGCGAGCAATGTCTTCAACATTAGACATACCTAAAGCTGTTTCAATCAAAGCTTCAATTCCAATCCTATTTTTTAAACCCTGTTGGATTTCTAACTGGTTTAACATAACTTCAACCATGTAAATATCAGAGTAGACGCCTACCTTTGGAACCAGAATAGTGTCTAGCTTGTGGCCGGCTTGTTCAATTAAGTCAACTACATCGCG
>QIFK01000065.1 GCA_003230615.1 Nitrosospira sp.
CAGGTTAATGGCGGCTTCGCGGGTGGCAGATCGGGCCATGATTTCTCTCCAAAATTACGGTTTCAGTGAGAAATTATAGTGTATACACAATCGATATACAAGGATCTGCGCGGGTAATCGGAACCGGGTACACTGGATTAATCAACGAGAATAACACCAGTAGAACGGTCTTCCGCACACGTAGATACCATCTCCCTAACTGACTCGAGATGATCGGGATTACCGGCGGCACATCGATTATGTCCACTGGAATCCGGTTAAGCATAAGCGGGCCAACCGGGTCGGGGATTGGCCGCATTCAAGTTTTCATATGTATGTGCGGCAAGGCATTATTGAGGTGGATTGGGCCAGTGAAGCCGATGAATCATTGGAGGTTGGAGAATGACCCGATCGATGCGGTTCGCAAGCTCACCGCATCCTACGTGCTGACCCCTTTATTTGGTCTCGTAGGGTGGGCATCGCCCACCAACAAGGCAGGATGAACAAGAAGATTGGTGTGGGACAATAGAACCGATAGAATGAGAGTTTGGTGAATGTTGATGGTGGGCGATGCCCACCCTACCTGGCTTTGGAGGCTGGAGAGTAACCTGATCGATGCGGTTCGCAAGCTCACCGCATCCTACGTGCTTGGCTTTACAATTCAAACTATGCAGCTACCATCAAAATATATACTGGATAGAGAAGGCATCAAGCTTAATGCTTATCGGCTCATCTGTTACTTCTATGCGAACAAGGAAATCGCAAGACGTAGCGACCCAGAAAGTATAAATGACAACATTGCCAAACTAGAAGACAAGTATTTCTTTTCAGAAATCAGTAAATTGCTAATTGAGATTAGTATTTCATTGCGTGTTTTAGATGATCAAATGAAGTCATTGCCTCAGGATTCAGAAATTAGACAATTCTATGACTTAGCAATGGACAACGCTAATCGTCATCATAACTGCATGATGCTTGATAAGATGAGCCTCAGAGAGGTCTGCAACAAAATCATACATGCTGATCTAGTCGAGCCTCATATCCAGGAAACAGAAGATGGTGGTCATGAAATCGATCATTACAATTGGCTTGGCTGGTCAGAAGATATAGAGCATTCGGGCGACAAAGCAATTCCAAAGCCTGATCCCATTAAATGGAAGCATCTGACTAATAATGTACGTCTTGGAGGCAAATATAAGGGCAAACAATGGTGGCATCTACTAGAAATACCAGTCTTTGTAGAAGCTATCGATGAATTGCTTGCTTAAAAAGTTAACAAGACAAATTCACTCGAACAGAAAAAGAGCCGCACCTTTGCCACTCGAAACTGGGGTCAGAGAGGAATGGCACTTACTTAACAGCAAGAATCATCTAATTTCAATGACTTAGGTAAAATCGTTTTTCTGAGCAGCCATTTTCAACTTACTGAGCATTTAACAAATTGTAATCA
The DNA here is from genome assembly GCA_003230615.1 of Nitrosospira sp. Classification (GTDB taxonomy): domain Bacteria; phylum Pseudomonadota; class Gammaproteobacteria; order Burkholderiales; family Nitrosomonadaceae; genus BJGV01. The sequence continues at coordinate 1,430 of QIFK01000065.1, forward strand.
GCCCGATCGATGCGGTTCGCAAGCTCACCGCATCCTACGTGCTATTAGGTTGTCGAAACGACGTCCTGCTGTTTAATCCATAGTTTTAAAGGAGGAAGTCCGATGTTGAAGAAACTAAGCAAGAAGGCAAAAGCAGTTGCGGTAGCATCGGCCGTGTGGTTGATAATACTGTTTGTTGCTGCACTCAACAGATCTGGCGGTTTTCATGAGGACTTCTGGACCATATTCCTACTTGCTGGCGCGCTCCCTGTGCTGATTGGGTGGGGCATCAGATGGATACGCCAAGATGGCATGGAAAGTGGTGACGGGGAGAAGTGAATGGCATAACCTAACACGCCAGTGAACCTGACTCGCTATGAGTTATTGGGACTTGGTACCGTAGTTTCGCTGCGCTACACTTTGCAGCACCAAGCCTTCAGCCTAGTCGTTAAATGTGAGATGTATCATGAGAATTTCAATAATACTGATTGTCGTAACATTATTATCAGGCTGTGCTACTAGTTCACTAGACGTGATAGCACCAGGATTGATTGATAAATCTGATAAGAATATTGTTCTACTAAACAGCAGAGATAAATATGTTCGCATGTTCGAGAAGGAACTACGAAAGCGAGGCTTTAAAATAAAGAAATTTGCATCAACGAAGAGAGTTACTGAATTATCAAAACCCGATCGGATGGAGTCTTATAACGACGCAGAAGCACGTTATGCTATTGAAATAAATTATCGAGTTAACCCTGGGCGGCGATGTTTTGGTGGCGGCGCACAATTCGAGTACTTTATTGTTGAGCTATCAGATCTAAAAAGTAATGAAATCATTCTGGTCAAAGAAGATTCAGGTTTTTCAGAGAAATGTCCCCCTTTAAGCGGAAAGATATTTAAAGGCGCAGCCGATGCAATATCTGAGCTTTGGAAATAAACGTTTAACACATATGAGCCTTAACCCAAAACAGCTACAAAGACACCCACTCTAGGTAAATATGGGGGTCTACCATCGTATTTAGTAGATGACCTGGGTTAAGCTGATCGGTATTATATCATCTTGACAAGGGTGTGGCTGATGGGGTCAGCAACGTTATACTGAAATCAAATTCAAATACGACCATCACTAAAAGGGGTCGGACTCGAATATTTAGGGTCAGATACCGTCTTGCCCGTCAAGCCTTCTTAGCCTGCTTCATCACGTAATCGGCATCGAACGGCACGCCACTTTTGAGTACGCCATAGATCAGATGCACCAGTTTACGCATGGCCGCCCCGACAATGGCCATCTTGGATTTACCGGCATCTGTCAATCGTTGTTTCATTTGTATCAGGATAGGGTTGTACCGTAAGGCCACCAGGGCCGGCATAAAGAAGGCTTTTCGTAGTTGTGATCGACCTGTCTTCGACATCATGGTGCGTCCTCGTACCGAACTGCCCGATTTTCGTTCTCTCGGTGCCACACCAATAAAAGCGGCCAGACATTTCGCGTTCTTGAACTTCTCGATGTTGGCAAACTCGGACAGCACCACGGCGATGGTGGCCTCCCCAATCCCGGGGATACTTTCCAGCAGGGTTTTCTTTTCCTTGAGGTCCGGGTGATTGTCGATGTGGTCTCGAATGTGTTGTTTGGTGGACCCAATCTCCTGATCCAGATAGGCGATGTGTTCTTCAAGACGGGACACGACGATATC
>QIFK01000228.1 GCA_003230615.1 Nitrosospira sp.
TTATGGGTTCTCACGGCAAAAGCGCTGTAAAGGCAATGGTTCTCGGCAGTGTTACATACGGCGTGATTCATAAGGATACAAAAATTCCAGTTCTTTTAGTGAAGTGAGAAAATGACATATTGTTTTCTATCCAATTTTCAATCTCACAAGTCTATCAGGATAAACTATAAATTTAAATGATGTAAGACAGGAAATAAACAGAAAGTCAATCAAAAATACAAAAGACTATGAAAAGGCTGTTTCGAAGATAGGCGCTAAAGACACTGTGCTTATACTGGCATACCGTGGAGGCGGTTATATTTATATAACGATAAAACCCTTATGCCTTTTCAGGCATAAAGGTCATCGCACCAAAAGACATCCCGACTCCATCGGGAAGACTTTTGTCCTCTCTAACGCTCGGCTTCGTGCTATTTGATGAATATTTTCCCCCACCCACCGTGCAGTCACAGTCGGTCAGCTTCATCCCCTTTGGGTATTCCGCGGCGCCCTTTATGCACCTGCTTCCCATCCACAGGAAATTATCGACAGGAAGGAGTATTATGGTAATAAATTCAGATGAAATAACATGACTGAATCAATTACGCTATGAAGATTTTTGGGAAAAAACTCGTCAAATATTCAAGAGAAGGTGATGTATTTCATTATCGCTGGGCAGCACGTCGCTGTCTCAAGTTAATTAATCCTAGATCACCTCTCAAATCCGTTGTAATCGAGGGCTCAAAAGAAAATGCATTAGCTGGTGAATACGTGATAGATGTGGCTGATTATGAGGGCTTAGATGATAAAGCTATAGAAAAAGTCATTACCAGTTGAAACACTCAACCAAGAGAGTAAGCAAACACTTTAACCTCAGTGATTTAAAAGATACCATCGAGGGTTTTGCAGAACGCTTTAAAAAGCTTTCTTCCAAAAGCCGCAAAGCTCTATGTCGTAACGATGTAACTTTTATAATTGTCACTAACCGACCAATTAGCGAAAAATTCAAAAAGGGTATTGAAGCAATAGTAAGAAATGCGACTACTGATAAAAGATTTCAGGCAACGTTTGAGAAATATACGAAATTAAAAGGCAAAAAATTACATTCATTCTGCACCTGTCTTGAGTTTGTTGACGGAGAGGGGAATTACAACGCACAAAGACATGAACTTCATGCTGAAATTGCTAAACTTGTAGCTGGTGTTGTTGAAAGCGCACAGGTCGACAGTGTTATTGCGCTAGTTAGTGATCCAGACAATTGGGATCGTCCTATTGTCTGCGAAGATATACTTAATCGATTTGGTTGCTCTTCTATAGATGATTTATTTCCTGCTCCCCATGAATTCGAACAAATAAAGTTTACCATTAAGAGAGAGCAGCATGATTTGTTGTTAGAACAAATACTTAAAGCTACTACACCAGTAATAATCCATGCTATTGGCGGCGTTGGCAAATCGGTATTGGCTCGTCAATTAACGGATTCATTACCATCAGGATCAATAGGGATAGTTTATGATTGCTTTGGAGCTGGTAAATACAGGAATCGTAGTAGACCCCGCCATCGTCATCGTGATGCGCTGGTGCAGATCGCAAATGAAATTGCATCTCAAGGGCTATGCGAAGCTCTAATTCCACGCTCTACTGATCTTGATGACGCAATACTAAGAGCATTTCTGAATCGACTGAAAATAGCAGCTATAACTCTTCGTAATGTAAATAAAGACGCAATTGTCGCAGTCTTAATTGATGCAGCAGATAGCGCTGAGATAGCTGCCAAAGAATTTAGTGAACCTTGCTTTGCCAATCAAATATTGCGCGAAATTGTTCCAGACGGCTGTAAGATTATTGCGCTCTGCAGAACTGAAAGGGTCAATCTTCTTAAACCCTCAAATACAGTTCGAAAACTTACATTAGAAAATTTTAGTGAAGCCGAGACGCTGCTTCACCTTAAGAGTCGGTTCCCGAATGCTACAAAAGCCGATGGCCGAGAGTTCCATCGCTTATCCGGAGGCAACCCGCGAGTACAAGCTAATGCATTAACTATAAGCCGTGCCACTATTTCAGATATTTTTGCAGACTTAGGACCTACTGGCACTAAGATGGATGAGCAGATTTCAGCACAACTAGAATCTGCCATTGACACGGTCAAGGAAATGCTTCCCGAAGATTATCAAACACATATCGAGGCAGTTTGTCTAGGACTCGCTAATCTACCACCATTAATCCCTATTGAAATACTTGCCACCGCTGCTGGAGTTGATGTTGCTGCGGTCAAGAGCTTTGTCTCAGATATAGGACGACCTCTCTGGATTTCGGATAATTCGGTACAATTTCGAGATGAGCCAACCGAAACCTGGTTTAGAAAAAAGTTCTCTGCGTCCGTACAGCAAATTCAATCTTTTCTCATTCGTCTCAAGCCATTAGCGTCAAAGTCTTCCTATGTTGCCGAGGCACTACCGTCTTTGTTACTACAATCTGAAAACTTTAACGAACTAATCAATTTGGCCCTCTCAGATGGTTTGCTGCCGGAAAATAGCCCAATCGATGAGCGCAATGTCCGAGTATACCGTTTGCAGTTTGCCTTTAAGGCAGCATTAAAGAAAAAGCGATTTGCTAACGCTATAAAATTAGCTTTCCGAGCAGGAGAAGAAGTTGCCGGCGATAATCGCCAGTTCGAACTCCTTATTAAAAATGTCGATCTCATCGCTCCGTTGCAATCGGCACAGAGAGTACAAGAATTAGCATTTCGGCGATTACTCCGTAGTGTGTGGGATGGTTCAGAAAATGTTTATTCGGCTGCACTCTTATCTTCCGTAGAGGACTTTAAGGGCGAAGCTAGGGCCTATTTAAGGGCTGCGGAAAATTGGCTGAGATTATATTTTGAGAAGCGTAAAAAGAACAGAGACGGTGTATATAACGAACGTTTACAGGATGATGATATAGTGGAATTGGCGATAACCCGATTCAACCTATTTGGCCCACGGGGATTAGTAAATTTCATGCTTGGGTGGAGGCCGCCAGAGGTTATGTCGAGTTTCAGCGTAAATCCCCAGGTAGTTTCAAATTAATTCCCCAGCTGGGGTCAAAAGAATTCCCCAGTTAGTTTCAGAACAAT
>QIFK01000173.1 GCA_003230615.1 Nitrosospira sp.
GAGTTCAGTTTCGCTCAGGCGTTTTATTCACGTGTTAAAACAATTTTACAAAGAGGGTAGGGAGCTTTGATTCAATGACATGCACTCTTTTTGGTGGTATTTCTGAGTGGCACAAAATGCAGCAGGGTATATTTTTTCTAATGCAGGCTAGGCGAGCTAAGGAAAGATTTTGAGTGTATGTGAAATGAGGGGATTTCGCAGAGAGTAATATGCTGGAGACAATGTGTATAGAAAGCAGATTTGGTATCACAGCATCATTTGGGTACTTTTGGTGAAGCAACTTTTTATGGTTAAGTACGAAGAGATATGTCTACATTAACTTTATCCAATGCTTGGCTTGCCTTACAAGACCATCAGTCGGTTATGGCGCAGCAGCATTTACACGAATTATTTACTAGGGATCCTAAGCGCTTTAATAAGTTTTCGCTGAAATTTAACGATATTTTGATGGACTATTCTAAGCATCCTATTTGTCCTGAGACAATTAGTTTGTTGTTGGCACTTGCCCGCCAACAAGAGTTGGAGGACTGGATCGAGCGGATGTTTCGTGGCGAGAAGATAAATAATACAGAGAACCATGCCGCTCTTCATAGTGCATTGCGGGCAGAGCATCCGGTGGTGTTAGATGGCGTGGATATTATGCCCGATGTCAGGCGGGTTTTAACACAGATGGAGCAATTTTCGACTTGCGTACGGAACGGTACACTTAAAGGTTACTCAGGTCATCCCTTCACTGACGTTGTCAATATCGGCATCGGTGGCTCTGACTTGGGGCCAGTGATGGTAACCGAAGCACTTAAGCCTTATGGCTCGAATCATATTATTCCACACTTCGTTTCGAATATTGATGGTACTCATTTGTCTACAACCTTACGAAGATTGAATCCAGAAACGACACTATTTATTATTGCTTCAAAGACATTTAGCACACAGGAAACCATGGCAAATGCGCGTGCTGCACGTGAATGGTTTCTTGCTCATGGCGGCAGTAAAAAAGATATTTCTGGTCATTTTGTTGCGGTTTCTACTAACCGTGAGGAAGTGGAGAAATTCGGTATCAATTCTGACAATATGTTTGAGCTCTGGGACTGGGTGGGTGGGCGTTATTCATTATGGTCGGCTATTGGTTTACCGATTGCGCTTGCGATTGGCATGGAGAATTTCTATTCCTTGCTCATAGGAGCTAGAGAAATGGATCAGCATTTTATTACTACTCCTCTGGAAAAGAATCTGCCAGTCATGCTTGGTCTCATTGGTATCTGGCAAATCAACTTCTTTGGCACCAGATCTCATGCAGTTCTACCTTACGACCAATCTCTACAACGCTTTCCAGCCTATCTGCAACAACTGGAGATGGAGAGTAATGGTAAAAGTATAGATCGTAATGGTAACGAAGTTGATTATAGTACTGGAACTGTAGTGTGGGGTGAATCGGGAACTAACGGCCAGCATGCTTTTTACCAATTACTGCATCAAGGAACACAAATCATTCCGGCAGATTTTTTGGTGCCCTGCATAAGTCATAATCCTATCGGCGACCATCACCGCTTGTTACTAGCTAATTTCTTCGCTCAAACTGAGGCTATGATGCGTGGCAAAAGCAAGAATGAAGTCCGCGCTGAGGTTGAAGTAGAATTGTCTACGAGCAGCATAACGGAAGAACCGTTTAAGAAACTTCTGCCGTACAAGGTTTTTCCTGGAGATCGTCCTACTACTTCTATTTTGTTTAAGCAACTGGATCCAAAAACATTGGGTTCGCTTATCGCGCTTTATGAACATAAGGTATTTGTACAAAGTGTAATTTGGAACGTGAATCCATTCGATCAATGGGGAGTAGAGCTTGGCAAACAGCTGGCTGGGAAGATTTCAGATGAACTAGAGCAAGAAACACAGATAACGTCTCATGATTCTTCCACAAACGGACTGATGAATTATTTCAAGGCGAACCGGTAATATTAGAACCGTATGGAGACAGATCTTGGTACGTTAGTACGTTGTATAGTTTTATATGAAAAGTTCTTAGAGGTTAGTAACACGAGCCTTTCAGCTTTTATGACGTAAAGAAAATTTAAACGATAAATATACATATGATTGTTCGCCCATGCTGCCCACTCCATTAAGTCAAGATCTAAGCGTTCTGTTCATTACATCCGAGGTACATCCTCTAATCAAGACTGGTGGTTTAGGTGATGTAAGCGCAGCGTTACCAGCAGAACTCCGAGAGTTGGGTGTGGATGTGCGTCTGCTGATTCCTGGCTATCCGAAGGTACTTGCAGGTTTACGATACAAACGTAAGGTTGCAGGGTTTTCTGGGCTTTCGAATTTTCCACCGTTTGTCCTATGGTCGGCAAGATTGCCAGCAGGTAAGGGCGTATCTGAGGGTGTCCCCATATTTGTTATCGACTGTCCCAGTCTTTATCAGCGTAATGGTGGACCATACACAGATACAGCTGGACAGGACTGGCCAGATAACGCGCTGCGTTTTGGTCTTCTTTCAAAAATCGGTGCAATTCTAGCAAGCGATGCTAGCTCTCTCACCTGGCGGCCTGATGTTGTTCATTGTAACGATTGGCAAAGTGGCCTTACCCCAGCATATCTGCATTTTTATCAAGGAAGAAAAGTAGTGTCATTGATGGCAATACACAATCTCGCTTTTCAGGGTGTGTTCCCGCCTAGCACACTAGCTAGATTAGGTTTACCCGCTACAGGCTTCCACATCAATGGCATTGAATATTATGGCCGCATGTCGTTTCTTAAGGCTGGAATCTATTATTCCGATCACATTATTACTGTAAGTCCTACCTATGCTATGGAAATTCAGACGATGCCATTAGGTTTTGGTTTACAGGGTTTACTGGCGGGACGTAGTGATCGTATTAGTGGCATTGTTAATGGTATAGATAGTATAGAGTGGAATCCAGCAACCGATCCCTGTCTTGCACAGAATTATTCCGTTAAGAAGATAGCAGCCAAAAGTGTTAATAAACGCGCTCTACAACAGGTGATGGGATTGGTTGTTGATCCCGATATTCCATTGTTTGGTATGGTAAGTCGTCACACCC
>QIFK01000008.1 GCA_003230615.1 Nitrosospira sp.
AAGGGTACGCAACTGCACAAAATAATCTTGGGGTAATGTATGTTATGGGCAAAGGTGTGACCCAAGACTATGTTCGCGCACGCATGTGGTTCAATCTTGCTGCTAGTAAAGGGGATGAAAATGCAGTAGAGAGTCTAGAAAGGATGGCTAAAGAGATGAAGCCTACTCAAATTACCGACGCACAAATGATGGCACAAGATTGCGAAAAGAAAAATTATAGGAGCTGCAAATAATATTTTTGGACGTGCAATTACTTCTTAACTCAAACAAGGACCGCAAATTAGCGGGATATTGTAAAGTTGAAATTAGCTCCTAACCTGATGATTTAATCAAGTTCTAGAATCTTCACCTAGTGACTTCATAGATAGAAGCTGTTGCCTATATTGACGTTCAGTCGATGATAAGCATACCGTTGCCGGTCACTTCATTTCGCATATCAAGTTGCAGCTCTCTATCTTGAACTTACTCGCGGAAGGGGAAAGTTATTTACAACGTTATCTGTTTCTTCTTTTGCTTCCGTCAACATATTATTAATCCAAAGTTGCCTTAAATCTTGGTGTTCCTCACTCAATGACAGTAACCATTTCTTTAGAACTCTCTTGCTGATACCGTGATGTAAAGCTACTTCTTCTAAAGAATGATTCTTGAGGATGCCTTTTTTCGCATCCTCAAGAATAAGCTGCTTGCAATCTTGTGGAATTATATCCATTTTTTAATCCCCTCATCACATTCCATACCTGAATTCAGAAATACCACTACACTATCAAGCCCTGTTAGAGCAATACGGCCATAGAATAAGCATTCTTCATATAATCTTCTGTGAAAAAACACACACTATTAGATAAATATTAAGTGCTCTTGCTACACGTGCAGAAAAGATCGGAAGAGGGGTAATTTACGAAAGTACGGTTTGTATCTGAAGTAGTCATTGATGACTTGTTTAGCGCAAAAAGAGTACGGAATCTATGGTAAGCCTTATGCATCTAGCTTACATTTGTGGCTAGGGTAATATTTTTTGGTTTCGAGCGCGTCACAGAAAAATTAATGGAATCAACAGATAAGCCAACGGCGGAATTAGCATGATAGCTATTAGGTTTAAGCAAAACCCAGCCTTTGCCATTTGCGGGATCGATACTTTACCAGAGCCAAATACAATAGCATTGGGCGCAGTGGCAACAGGCAACATAAAAGCACAGCTCGCAGCGAGGGCCATTGGTGCAATTAATAACAAAGGTTCAATATATGCCGCGGTTGCAATACCACCTAAAACGGGTAGCAAAGTTGCTGTTGTGGCGGTATTACTGGTTAGTTCAGTCAGAAATACTACCATCGCCACGATAGATAGCATCAGGACAAAAACATGAAGGCTGGTGAGTATCGACAATACCGTCCCTAACCATACTGCCAGACCGCTGCTACTGACCATCGCTGCCAAGCTAAGACCGCCACCGAATAATAACAATACACCCCAAGGAATACCTTCCACCGCTGACCAATCTAGTAACCGTACATTTTTTTGCTGTGCATCTCCCGAAGGAATTAAAAAGAGCGAAACTGCTGCCGCTACGGCAATAATCGTATCGTCTAATGCAGCCAGGCCAGGAATCTGTTGCAAAAATGGCCGGGTAACCCAGGCCATAGCAACAATAACAAAGGCTGTTGCAGTGCGCTTTTCAGGGGTGGTCATTGGTCCAATGGCCTTCAGTTCACTGTCAATGACTCCAGCAGCAGCCGCATTATGCTCCAAGTCAAAAGTAAACAGCAAACGCGTTAGCAACAACCACGAAAGCGGGACCAAGATAAATACAATAGGTAAGCCAAAACTCATCCATTGGGTAAAACCTATGTTAATACCGTAAGTTTCCGACATGAATGCCGCCACCATCACATTGGGTGGTGTACCGATCAAAGTGCCTAAACCTCCGATACTTGCTGCATAAGCGATCCCTAACATCAAACAAACAGTAAACTTATTAGTTGCCTCTTTAGACTGACCCTCTAGCATGACTTGGGCAAGTGATAGCGCTATAGGCAGCATCATGATTGTCGTTGCAGTGTTACTAATCCACATTGACAAAAGCGCGCTAACAATCATAAAACCGCCGACGATAGCTTGGGGTTGGCTTCCCATTAAATTTAAAATCGTCAGTGCTAGGCGCTTATGTAACTGCCATCGCTGCAAGGCTGTCGCGATAATGAAGCCACCCAGTAATAGAAAGATCACAGGATTGGCATATGGTGCCGCCGCTTCTCGAATGGAGCTTATTCCTAACAGGGGAAATAAAATAATTGGGAGTAACGACGTAACGGGTACGGGAAGAACTTGAGTGACCCACCAAACTACCATCAACATGCCCACCCCTGCGGTGATCCACGCTTGTTCGCTCATGTTGGCAGGTTGGGGGGAAAATAGTGTATAAAAAAATAGAAGTAACCCTAAAACCAGACCAATTCTTCTAGCAATCAATAAATAGCCTCAATGTAAGGGTTAGAAATCTAGCTATATGTAGTTAATATATTCATAAGATGAGACTCCAAGTATCTTCTAGGGGGTGATACGTAGTCTCCAAAGGCAAGTTTCGTTCATTTTAATGGTTCTTAAGAATCAAGGAAGTTTTCCTGCCAGAAATCTTATGAAAAATATCATGTATATTGATTCAAGTGTAAGTAACTCGCTATCCATTAGGAAATTCTTAACCCATAATGTCTATCACATTATTGCTTGGCGAAGTTCGCCGCTGTAGTATTTGCTCGGAGTATCTACCCCATGGCCCACGACCAGTGCTCGAGATACATTCTCGAGCTCGTATTCTAGTTGTAGGGCAAGCACCAGGCAGAAAAGTCCATGAATCTGGGGTGCCTTTTGCAGGCGCGAGTAGTAAGCGGCTTCGCGAGTGACTGGGTATATCCTCTGAAGTCTTCTATGACTCTCAATATGTGGTTATTCTCCCAATAGGTCTTTATTTTCCAGGTTCTGGCAAGTCTGGAGATCTTCCACCACGCCCTGAGTGCGCACCAGTTTGGCATGAAAAATATGAGG
>QIFK01000215.1 GCA_003230615.1 Nitrosospira sp.
ACGACCGGATTCCATCTGTTGCCGTTCCAACGGGATTCTGGAAACGCCATCGGCCGGGCTGGTAACCCACCGGTGCTGGCCAGGTAAAACTGTGACCTGTGCACTCAGATCCATATTCAACTGAACGGAACCCTGCTGCTCTAATTGATTGTCCATGTAGAGATCATATGAGTAAAAGGTGTTAGAGCACAATTCCTATTAGTATTAGGAGAAAATGTGCACTGGCACCCTTTGTTGTCGACACCCTTTGTTGCGTCCTGGCATCGCAGTTCCCTTGCGTGAGCGATTTCAGAATGCGCGTCTTCCCTTTGCACCATTACACGTGTCATATAGAAGGCATATAGAAGGTTAAAAAACTGATTGGCCGTTGTCTGTAAGATTTCTCCTCGATGGAAGTGCCTATTTAATGCCTCTTTAATGCCGTCCCCTTTTTTGCTTTTTCTAAGCGGCGCGCGCTTTTTGCGCGTCCGGTGGAGCGAAGCGGAACGTATTTGAGCAACTTGTTATGTTCTTGCATCTCAAAGAGCACTTTCCAAAGATTAGATTCATAAACCATATTTATCTTTTATTGGCTTTCTTTTCCTTTTTCTCCTTACGCTTTTCTTTCAAAGTTTTTTCAGATTTCCTTTTAACTGATTTTTGTGCATCTTTAGCCATAATCTTCTCCTTACTATTTGCTAATTATTAAACGCCCTTAACCAGACTGTATCTAGATACATAACGTTTAAGCTGTGCCGCACCGCCACAGGAACTCACGCCAGCACCACTGAACTTTCCGGTGTCGGCACGAGCGCATTGTTATACGTCACTTGACTTGCAGGGGGAATCTTTCAGGATGCTCGATGGTTTCTACACCTAAATCTACATCAAGATCAGGCCAATACAGATGTCCTGGGCTTTGTTCTTCTACGTTTAGAACTTTCCCAACAGCAGCGTCCTTGAACCATGGAAAGTCTTCGTAAGACATGAATAGCTCACGATCACCAACCAACAGCCATACGCCGTGGCTTGAGATATTTGTGATCTCAACTCCCGAAGAAGCTATTCCATGCGGCCTTGAGCTCATCGTAATGCCTCTCAATGATCTTTTCGACTTCTTTCAATTGTACCTTAGATAGCCGATAGTTTCTCGCCAGCTCTAGCTCAGGATCAAGCCAGAATTTTGCTTCTCCATCAGAGCAGTAGACATGCACATGGGGTCTGGATTCTTCCCGAGAGAAGAAAAAGAACCTATATCCACTCTCCCTAAATACTGTAGGACTCATCTATTTCCTCTTTGACGTATAACGGTTGAGTTCACCTGACCGGCAACACAGAGAGTAGCGAAGCGAAACGGCGTGTTGACTGGTCAGGTGCAACGATTTGTTAGGCTGGTTTAAATTCAAGCTTTAACCTCTCAATGATTACCTGATTGCTTTCTTCTATGTCTTTAAATTTTTCATAAATTTCAAACTTTTTATTTCCACCTTCACTTAGCATGCGACTGCTAACGCTACCAATAACACCTAACCACCAAGTATTGGTAATTGCCGCTACCCCACCGCCAATTAAATAGCTTAAATATGTTTTACCTGTTCTATCTCCCGCGCTTCTCGCTTTTTCAAACAAGGTGAGGCTTTCATCTTTGTATGATGTAAATGCGATGAAAGCAAGTGCAAATAATGGTGGCGTATAGTCCATTGCAAGTTCAGAGGCATCAATGGCATCATCTAGCGCATCCATTAGCTCTACGTTTGTTATTGCACCGTTAGTGATGTTTTCACTAATTCCGCTCATAACAAGATGACTGTAGACTTCATCGGTTGTTACAACATCAATACTAGGATATTTTTCTAGTGCATCTTGCACATAAGAAACAGAGTCAGTTGCTTTTGCTTGGAGGACGGAAGCAATTTCACCATTAGCTCCTTCAATAGCTATGTCCCAGCCTGGTTGAGTCGCTGATTCTGCAAGAATTGCAGAATAACCTTCAGGTAGGTTTCCATCATTAAGATATTCGACGTACTTTTGCTCGAATAACTTGCCTTTAACACCCGAAATAAAGCCTGTCAGGGAATCACCATCTAATTCTCGTACCTTATCCTCAAAAGATATCGACTCTGAAAGGTTAGGGTAGGCAGCTGCATATGCATTAATGATCTCATCAGGTATGGTGCCAGCAGCAAGTAAACTAATTAATGTTTCTCCACCAAGAACGATAGAATCAATAGTGGCACTATTCCTGTTTAGCTCTCGATAGTACCCGCCTTGATTTTCTATTCTTATTTCTAGTTCTTTTAAATCATTTTCTGAATATTTGATGTCACGATAAATGCTAGTTGCTGATTTAGATGCAGAATCATATGTACTTGATACGTATTCTTGTCCGGTTTTAAATACCTCTTTTCCTTGAGCATGATAGGAATCTTTGTTTTCTTCCCAATGCTCTTTAACCGATTTGCCAGCTTTTGTAGCATGACCTACTACTTTTTCAGTTAACTCTAACCCTTTAGAAAATAGCTCTTTTATTTTTATCATGTTTTAAAGCCTAACGTTTAAGCTAACCGGCGCTTGACGGCGGAGTGAGGCTTGGCGTAGCCAAACGAGCGCCGCTGTCAAGCGTCCGAGTTGAGCGCCTTGTTAGAAGGCTACTTAAACCATTGCTCATATTCTTCTCTTGTGATTTTCCGCGGGATTAATACATTGCCATTCATCAAAATATGAATTGTTTTTTCAACAAAACCATCTTTTCGATATTTTGCGTCATTTACGTGCGTAATTGAGTAAAACCAAACATCAGTCTCACCTACCATAGAAGCAGAAGAAAGACGAATACTTGCTAATTTCATTACCGGGTCATGCGGCCGAGCATACAACTCCCTTCGAGCAAGACTTAATGCGGATTTAAGGCTCAATGGCGGTTCATCTGAGGCAATGTTCCATTTCGGGAGGCCAGGAACAACTGAGGTATCAATTTCGTAAATAATTCCACCCCCATCACCTGTAGCAGAAAACGTGATTACCATTTTTCCCGAGTCGCCGAATGCAGCCCCAGTGAACAATATAAAAAGAAGTATGACTTTAATCATTTTTCTTTTGCCTTCTAACTATTAATTAGTGGACCTAAATGTCCAGTTTGATTTGGACATTTAGGGTGTATAAAAAATCCTACACCTTTTTAATCAAACACATCGTAGTCAATTAAGGTGCTAGCAGCATAATCAGACAGAACAAAAATTAAAGGGCCGGTGACAATCGAAGCAAAAGGCATCAGTGCCCTTTATTCACATATGTGTAATTGACCAGCGCTGTTTCCAAAGCTAAAAAACCGATGCCCCCAACTCATACACCGCCACCAACATCTCCGCATCATCCGTCAACGCCTCGGCAATACAACTCCGACAAGCCACCGCCGGCGACACACCATCAGTCATCAATTTCGCCGCATGCACCAGCAAACGGGTGCTCGCCCCCTCTTCCAAACCATTACCTTTCAGATTCCGCGTCATATGCGCAAACTTCACCAGCTGCCCCGCAAGCCCGGCATCAATCCCCGTTTCATTAACAATAATCTTTGCTTCCAGTGTGGCGTTGGGATAATCAAACTCCAGCGCCACAAACCGCTGCCCGGGTACTTTGCTTGAGATCCTTCAGGACACTCTGGTAACCAGGATTATAGGAAATCGCCATGCAAAATTCCGGCCCGGCCTCAATCACTTCGCCAAGCTTCTCCATCGGCAGCACGCGCCGGTCATCGGCGAGCGGGTGAATCACCACGGTAGTGTCCTTGCGCGCCTCGACGATTTCGTCGAGGTAGCAGATCGCGCCGTTGCGTACCGCGCGTGCCAGCGGGCCATCGACCCAGACGGTTTCGCCGCCGGTTATGAGGTAGCGGCCGACCAGGTCGGAGGCGGTGAGGTCGTCGTGGCAGGAGACGGTGATCAACGGGCGTTGCAGGCGCCAGGCC
>QIFK01000239.1 GCA_003230615.1 Nitrosospira sp.
GACGAACTGAATCAAGAATGTCTATTCCACTCAATGCCAGGATAAAACCGCGCAGAGTGATACCCTCACCAAGCTGATCTAATAGCTCATTCAGGTCAGCACCAGACAGTTGCTGCATTCGTTCATGTATCATTGGGGCGCTTCTACTTTCTGAGTGACTGGGATTAATCCTGGTTAGCCAGTCTTGAGCTTGCTCATCTGACAGGTCAAGCATGTTCTCTGGATGCAGGGTAGCTTGTTCCAACCCAAGTTTATTTGAAATACTTTTCCACAGTTCCCTGATTACATTTCCTTGGTCAGTACTAGCTGCCAGTAACCGATTTCGGATTGATTCAGGTACATCATTTTGTACAGTACCCAAAGCATCCATTTCTTCAATTTGCCAATTCAACTGGCTGGAATTAAGGGTTTGCAGATCAAATAACATAGCAATGCGATAAATATCTCTTCGCGTAATCGTCAAGTCATCTGATGTATGAATAATTTTCTCAGCTTGTAACTTCGGATCATGTGCCAGTGCTGCGAGTAGGTCCTGGTCATTAATACGTCCCTGTTGATAAAATTTCCGATTTTGTGATTCTGAAATATAGCCGCTGATACCAGTTAATGTCTCAGATGCAACTAGCGCTTCTTCAAATGGCAAATGCTGATACCCGTGCAAAGTATTGTGATGGACGAAATCAGCAATCGGACCCTGCCCTGGGAGGACATGATCTAGATGATTCAGCATCGCTATGACTTGCTCACGTTTGTCCTCCTTTATTTGAGAGTTTTGTTTAAACCCAGGTGATATTTGCATCGTTAATCCAATTGAATACGTTGATTGATCAGGCTGCTCATCTGGCTGATAGTTGCCGATGACAGATCCGTTAGAAGTGCAGGCAGAAGACCAAATAGCACAATACACGCAACGAGTAAGCCAGCTGCTAATATTTCAGGTGTTCTTAAATCTTGAATTTGTTGCATTTGCGGTTTTATCGGGCCGGTAAATAACGTGCCGATGGTGCGCATCGCATAGGCAGAACTAATCAAAATACTCATGCTAAAAAAAACCATTAAAGTGCCCCATTGCTGAAAGCCTCCGATAAAGGTGTGTAGTTCGGCAATAAAGCCAACCGAACCTGGCAAGCCCATCGCCGCAAATAAGGTTATAGTCATAAAAATGGCAAAGCGCGGCATTACCTGAACAAGTGAGCTGTAATCCTGAATGTTGCGGGTATGAGTGCGCTCATAGAGTAGCCCAACTAGCAGAAACATCGCGCCGGCAATCAGCCCATGAGCAGTCATCTGTAAGATTGCGCCCGTGAGCCCAGTTTCGTTCATGGAAACAATGCCTAATAAGACAATACCCATATGGCTGACTGAAGAATAAGCAACCATTGTTTTAAGATCACTTTGTCGCCAAGCTAGTAATCCACCGTAAATCATCCCGAATAAGGCCAGAAATATCAGTAATTGCTGTAACATTTGCGTTGCCTCCGGTAGCATCACCACAACCCTTATTAGGCCATAAGCACCCATCTTCAATAAAATACCAGACAGTAGAATACTGACTGAGCTAGGTGCTTCAACATGGGCCAGAGGCAACCAACCGTGTAGTGGGAAAATAGGCATCTTGACCCCGAAACCGATTAAAAATCCCAGTAACACTAAAACTTGAATATTCCGGGGCATACTTTGTGCTGCCTGACTCATAGTGTCCATTAACGAGTTACCTTGTTCAGGCATATACTGGGCAATGGCGAATAAACTGATGAGTATGAAGATCGAGCCACCCATTGTGTAAAGCACAAAGTTAAGACTTGCCATGTGGCGTTGCTTGCCACCCCATCTGTCAATCAGAAAAAACAAAGGGATTAAAGTAAATTCCCAGAATATATAAAATAATGCCCAGTCCTGAGCTAAAAATACGCCAAGCATGCCGAATTCCAGCAGTAAGATACTAATATGATAACCCTTGACACTACTGGAAATAGTAAAAGATGCGAGTAATGCGATGGATGTGAGCAAGGTCGCTAGAACAAGCATGGGTAACGATAAGCCATCAAGACCTAATGCAAAAAAGCTACCCAATTTTGGATTGAGCTGAAAAGATTCAAAGAACTGTAAACCAGCATCGGACTGATCATAAATGATGATCAGCCAACAGCTTAATAATAGCGCGAGAGTGGTAAATAGATTTGCTATAAAACGGATTGCGCTTGTATTCTGGTGGGGTGTTAAAGATAAAGCCAATATCCCAATGGCTGGGGTCCAGAGTAGTATGCTGAGTATGCCCATAGCGTATTCTTTTAGGTTTAGAGCTTATCCGGAAACAATATAATTATGTCGAGAGAGGTAATTCTAGTAATCAGCATTAGTGATATTTCCGGCTAAGAGAATGGACGGCTTCCACCAGGGCCAAAGCGTTTTCCGGTGGGGTAAATTGAGAAATACCGTGGCCAAGATTGAACACGTGACCACCACCGTTACCGTAATCTACAAGAATTTTTTCCACTTCAATACTAATGATTTCCGGTGTTGCGAATAGCACTGCAGGATCAAGGTTACCTTGTAGCGCTACCTTGTGGCCAATACGTTTGCGTGCCTCAGCAATATTTATAGTCCAATCGAGCCCTACTGCATCACAGCCACTGTCAGCAATTTTTTCTAGCCAGAGCCCGCCACCCTTAGTGAAAATAATGCTGGGAATGTGCTCGCCATCGTGCTCACATTTTAGTCCTGCTAATATTTGGCTCATATAATGCAAGGAAAATTGCTGGTAGGCAGAATGTGACAGTACTCCACCCCAAGTATCAAAAATCATTACAGCTTGTGCGCCAGATTCGATCTGTGCATTTAGGTATGCAATTACAGACTGAGCATTAATGTTTAGGATATGGTGCAGCAGGTCTGGTTGTTGATAGAGCATTGTTTTGATTTGGCGAAAATCAGTGCCGCCACGACCTTCCACCATATAGCAGGCAAGTGTAAACGGGCTGCCAGAGAAACCAATCAACGGCACCCAGGGTTTTACGAATTTGCGAAACCGTATCCATCACATAACGTAAGTGCACTGCAGGATCCGGTATCGTTAGTGAGCGAATTTCCCATTCTTCTCTCAAGGGGCGCTCAAACTTGGGCCCCTCACCTTCAGCAAAATAAAGTCCCAACCCCATCGCATCGGGAATAGTGAGAATATCGGAAAATAAAATTGCTGCATCCAGCGGGTAGCGTGCCAGAGGCTGCATGGTTACTTCAGTAGCGAAATCTGGATTCTTGCATAATGAAAGAAAATCACCGGCGCGGGCTCGCGTTTGGTTGTATTCTGGAAGATAGCGCCCAGCCTGGCGCATTAACCACACCGGTGTGTATTCGGTAGGCTGTCGCAGCAGAGCTTGCAGCAATGTATCATTTTTTAATTTTGTCATTCGGAAGCAAACTGGGCTCTAGCCCATCAAATCACGGCAATCCAAAGGGGCATCCTTTGTGGTTAATGGTTTGTGTCACTCTGGAGTAGTGTGGTACAAATGAATCCTATCGGATACACTGATCCTTATATAGTGCTGATCTACGAAAGTGGAAATTTTACCAGCGATTGACTTTTTCGTACACTGTTGATAGGAATACCTCAGTATGGCGATCAACATTTAGTGTTTTCAGCTTTGATATTAAGTTGCTCCATTTTTAAAGAATTACAAAAGTATTGATTTTTCAGTTTTCCTCAATCGTAAACAGTCTTCCGTATTCTCTAATTGCATAACGATCAGTCATCCCGGCAATATAGTCAGTTATTGCTTGGTGCTTGTTTTGGCGCGACTTTACTCGGTATTTTGGTGGGAGTAATCGGGTATCTTCACTGAATATATTGAATAGCATCTGTACAGTATGGTGTGCTTTGTTACTCATACGTGCTACTTGATAGTGCTGGTACAGATGGTTGCGCAGGAATTTTTTCAATTCCAGTTGTTCTTGCTTGATGTTTTCGCTAAAACTAATGAGGCAGGGCGCTGCTAGCACAGTGTGCAAACTATCTAGCTTGGCACTTGCGATATTGGTCATACTTTGTTTAGTTAAATCTGTTACCAAGGTGTTGATCATGCGTCGAACAGTTTCTTGAATCAACCTTCGTCCTAATATCTTGGGATACTGTTTTTTTGTCATTGCTAGATGACAGGAAAAAATACTAACTTCTTCTAATTGTTCTTGCGTAATAAGGCCAGAGCGTAGGCCGTCATCTACATCGTGATTATTGTAGGCAATTTCATCAGCAAGATTAG
>QIFK01000140.1 GCA_003230615.1 Nitrosospira sp.
ATGGTGCCGACACCAAGAGTCGAACTCGGGACCTTCTGATTACAAATCAGCTGCTCTACCAACTGAGCTATGCCGGCACAAACATTATTATAGTAACTGTGAAGAAAAGGGCAAACCAGAGAATGCGCAATAGAAGGCACTCCAAATCTATCTAATGTCGCTAATGGATACTTTCTACTTCTGAGGAGATTGAGACTCTTTCAAAACTTTTTCATTTCCGCATCGCTTTCTCAGAAGCTGTCAACGCTTCAATAAATGCAGGTCTGCTGAACAGACGTTCGGCGAACTTCAAAAGAGGTGCGGCTTGTTTGGGAAGGTGAATTCCATAATAGTCGAGCCGCCACATGAGTGGCGCAATCGTTACATCAAGCATAGAAAACTCATCGCCTAGCATGTATTTCTGTTTAACAAATACTGGCGCAATCACGGTCAGATTGTCACTGATTACAGCGCGCGCTTTATCCGCTGCTTTCGGACTACCATTCTCGACTACGTCAATGTGGCAAAAAAGTTCCTGTTCAAATCGATGCAAGAACAATCGTGCACGAGCACGCATTACTGGATCTGCAGGCATCAGCTGAGGATGAGGAAAGCGATCATCAACGTACTCGTTTATGATATTCGATTCGTATAAAATAAGTTCACGTTCAACCAGAACCGGAACACGGCCATACGGACTCATCACTGCTAAATCTTCAGGTCTGTTGTACAGGTCGACATCAATAATTTGGAAATCCATACCTTTTTCAAACAGCACAATTCGGCAGCGATGGCTGAAAGGACACGTGGTGGCTGAATACAGCGTCATCATGCTTTAACCTTCACAAGAGTAATTGAATCGAACACTGTTAGCATATAAGAAATTATCAATGGACCTCCTTCCAGAAATCATGCTTCAATGCATAAGTAAGCCCTAGCATACCGAACAGGAAAAGCATAACAATAATTCCTAACTGTACCCGGTAAGCAGCAGCAGGCTCTCCCAAATATACTAGATAATTCACTAAATCAGCGACATACATATCATATTCTGTTTTAGTAAGCGAGCCTGGCTTGCTCAATTCTAGTTTCTTTACTTCATGCGTACCACCGTGGCCATCATCAACAGTCTCTACCTTAAGTAACTGCTCTCCCTGCAGCTGGTATAGCACATGGGGCATTGCAACTTTGTCAAATACCAGATTATTCCAACCAGTGGCGGTGGATTCGTCACGATAGAACTGGCGCAAATAGGTGTATAGCCAATCTGCACCACGTGAACGAGCGATCACAGATAGATCAGGCGGAATTACTCCAAACCATTTCATGGCCTCTTTCTTTTTCATAGCAATCGTCATTAGATCACCTGACTTCTGCCCTGTAAAAATAAGGTTATCACTAATTTGTTTTTTACTTAGCCCCAGATCTTTGTGTCTGTTGTAGCGCATGAAATCAGCACTATGGCATGTCAAACAATAATTAACAAAGATCTGTGCTCCGCGTTGCAAAGAAAGTGTGTCTGTCGGCTGAATCGGGGCTTGATCCAATGTTACTTTCGATCCACTTGCTAATGCTGTGAACGGAACCAGAAATGAAAAAAATAATAAAATTCTTATTCCGCTCATCCAGTCACTCTCTTTGGCTCAGGCTTGCATTTATCTATTTTGCTATACCAGGGCATCAGAATAAAGAACGCAAAGTAGACAACTGTAAATATTTGAGCAAGCAGCGTATATAGAGGTGTAGGGGTCTTTGTTCCCAACCAGCCAAGGACGAAAACACTAATGACGAAAAGAGTGAGAGCAGTCTTGAAGTATGGTCCTTTGTAGCGAATTGACTTTACCGGGCTACGGTCCAACCAAGGCAGTAGACAAATGATCGCGACTGAACCGCCCATAAGAATTATGCCCCAGAGTTTTGCATCTATCCAGAGGAAGTTGACAGTAGCAGCCCGTAACATCGAATAATAAGGCGTGAAATACCATACTGGTGCAATATGATCAGGCGTCTGTAAAGTATTGGCTGGAACAAAATTGTTATACTCGAGGAAATAGCCACCCATTTCTGGTGCAAAAAATATAATGCCACAAAACAGAATCAGAAATACTACTACTCCAAAGATATCCTTCACTGTGTAGTAGGGATGAAACGGAATACCATCTACTGGAATATTTGTCTTGGGATCACGGTTTGTTTTAATTTCGATACCATCAGGGTTATTCGAACCAACCTCATGTAGAGCTATCACATGTACTATCACTAGCGCTACCAATAAAACCGGTAATGTCACAACATGATAGGCAAAGAATCGATTTAGTGCGGCATCAGAAAGCGTGTAGTCGCCTAAGATCAGGGTTGCCAGCGGTTCACCGATTACAGGAACCGCCATAATCATGTTTATAATTACCATCGCTCCCCAGTAAGACATCTGCCCCCATGGTAGAATATAACCTGTAAATGCCAACATCATTAAGACAAAAAAGATTCCCGAACCAATAAGCCACAAAAGCTCTCGCGGCTTACGGTATGAGCCATACAGCATCCCGCGGAACATATGCAAATACACCACCACAAAGAACATGGAAGCACCGGTGGAATGCATGTAGCGAATCAACCAGCCGAAATCTACATCACGCATAATATATTCCACTGAAGCAAATGCCATACTCGCATCCGGCTTATAGTACATTGTAAGAAAAATGCCAGTTAGAAGCTGATTCACTAGCACCAACATAGCCAAAGAACCAAAGTAGTACCAAAAATTAAAGTTTTTTGGTGCGTAGTATTCGGTAAGGTGTGCCTTCCAGTTAGACGTTAATGGAAAACGCTGATCTACCCACTCCACGATCGAAGTTAAACGTTTACCCATTTAAGCTTCATCCTTAGTTTCGGCACCTATTAGCAAAATATTTTCGCTTAAATAGGTGTGAGGCGGCACAACTAGATTGGTCGGTGCAGGAACATTCTTGTAGACACGACCTGCTAGATCAAACTTGGAA
>QIFK01000058.1 GCA_003230615.1 Nitrosospira sp.
GTGGAAAGTTCATGGTAAGAGTTCCACCTGAGGTACATCGTCAATTGGCGGTTCAAGCGGCAGATGCTGGTGTTAGTTTAAATCGTGTCGCAAGTGCAAAGTTGGCACATTAAAGCGGATAATAATTGGACCAACTCAGACTGGCGAAGGCGACGGTTGGTTACCCAAAACGTTATGTCCTAAAAGAAGAAGCGACGAGTACTTAGATGAAAGAGATGGTGGAAATACGCCCAGTAGAAATTGAAAAAATATTAGAAGAGACAAACAATATCGGATTTGATCAATTATCAGATCCATTGTTGGGTTCATTATTGTCTACTCTTTCAGCTACAAAGCGAAGTGGGTGTTTTCTTGAGCTTGGGACGGGGAGTGGTCTATCAACTGCCTGGATACTTAAAGGAATGGATTCTAGCTCTACTCTTACAACCATTGATAGTGACGAAAAGCTAGTGTCGATAGCCAAGAAATATCTTGGTAGAGATGATCGAGTAAAATTCATCATTGGCAAAGGCGAAGACCTAATACCAACTATTGACTCCAACTCAATTGATTTTATCTTTGCTGACACTTGGGCTGGAAAATACAATAATATAGAAAAAACATTATCACTTTTGAAAAACGGCGGCATATATTTAATTGATGACATGTTGCCAAGAGATAGTTGGACCAAAGGGCATGATGAAAAGGTAAGTTTTCTTATTCGCTATCTTGAGAGCAGAGATGATTTAATAATCACTAAAATGTTATGGTCATCAGGTATAGTAACTCATGAGCCCCAAATATTATTCACGCTACATTACTAAAAATATCCATTCTATCAGCATCTTGCCGCTCAGTAATGAATTTCGCTAAGTTGTTGCTTTCAGAGTTAACCAAGAGAAATTCAGGAAAGCGTTGTCGTAGAGCTGTGGCAACCACGAATTCCGAAGGTGGAACTCCAGGGCGAATTGTTCTGAGCCAAGAACCAAATGAACTCCAAACCTGTTTCGTATGGACGGCGGCCAAGTACTGCAACAATCCCTGTGCGATTGAGTCCGCTAAAATGAAAACATGGTAAGCATGCAGTTTTCTATGAACAGCCTCTCGATAGCATTTGGGTTCTTTATGAAGATATTGATTGCCATTATTTCGACGTAGTGGCTTCATATCTTTCATCCAGAAATGATATGAAAATACCCCAACAATTCTCACGGACTGCTTGAAAGTGTGTTCTATTTTGAACCGTAAACCATAAAGATAAATTATTTGCTCTGCTGACAAAGAAATGTCAGTTGACATGAGGATGCACTTTCCTCGTGTGGGGTGGTTCACTAAAACAAACCGTACAATAGTTCCCGCTGGTTTCCACAACAAATCGCATACTCGAAACGTTAAGGTAACCCCTTTTTCACCGTAGACAGGGCTTTCCATATCTTCAAACTTGCCCTGTTTGTTGAACAACGATTTTAGTTTTACTTTCTTACCATACGTTTTAGGTCTTCCCAGTGACCTTGGATCACGCTTACCCGGTTTTTCATAAGCCACTGAATTTGATTTAGCACGGGCAATCAAATGATTACCTTTCTTTAATAATCCTTTAACCGTTTTTCCATTGGCATAGTATGCATCCGCAACAAAGTAGTAAGGCATATCGATATTGAGAATTTCAAGCAACAGAATCATTTTATCTAGCAATGTTCGTTTGTCACGATTTGTCGTAACAATACCTTCATGTATTCGTGATGCAAGAGGGATAGCTAGTATACTGCTGACAGCATGAACAAGCAGGGATACAGACTGAAGAGAGTGGCCCATTATGTATTCGGGCTTAGTGTTGGAGTCTGATTCTTGATGCAGACGCTTAACACCTGGCATTTTTTTACCTTGTTTTGGTATCTTGATTCCATCGCCAACCAGCACAATTCTCCCATTAACTAGAACAGGATTCAGAAATATTTTCATTGCTAGTTTTACCCAAAGCCTCGTCATTTTATCGAGTTTTATACCTTGGCTATGAAAATTGTTCAACAGATTGTCGTAGTAACGAGCGTGCAATCCCAGTGAACGAATCATACTTGACACTCCCAGCAGTTCGGTTCGTGTTGTGAATCCGGCAATACAGGTGACAAACCACATGAATGTTCGTGCTCTAGCGCACGCTGGCCTAAGCAAAACAACGACATTCCACCAATGAATCCATAATTGCATTTACAAGTCTCCTTTGACATATAGTCATAGCATGTGTATGCTAAGTATATGACAAATATACGACTAAAGGCAGTTGACAAAAGAATTGCACAAATCAAAGGTGAGCTTGCTACTATTGAGGGGATGAGGCCAGGATCGCTGACTAAGCAATATAGTAATCCAAGCAATCAGAGTGGCGCACATTACCAAATTAGTTATACTCACGAAATGAAAAGTAGAACTGAGCATGTCCGAAGGGAACATGTCAAAGAAGTCAGAGCACAGATAAAAAATTACAAAACATTTAAAAAATTGACGACGGAGTGGGTTGCGCTCAGCATTGAGCGGTCTAAACTGGCGATAAAGTTGGCGAAAGAACAGAGCTAGATGTAGGTTGAATATTTTATGGATGTAGACCGTAGAACTCGGGACTCATGAGTGAATAATCTGAATAACAGTTATTGGCCGATATATGGATTCATAAGAAAACGATCATCCCTCGCACGGCCATTTGGCGACTAAGGAACGGAAGATCGTGTCGATCGGTGTTTTCGAAGCATACTGGGGGTTGGCGCGAACGTAAGTGACAAAGATCTCGACGGCTTCTGTACGTGTTGTCTCCGGGGGGGTACAGGAAATTTTCTTGTATGTGGGGGATGCGGAAATAGCATCGTCGTAATGAATGCCACCTTCGAAAAAACCGTAGCAGAATGCCCTGGCGGTAACGTGATCGGGATGGCTCTGGCCGAGGGTACATATATCCACAAGATCAGCCGCTGTACGGAGACTGAAATCTTCCAGCGTATAACCAT
>QIFK01000115.1 GCA_003230615.1 Nitrosospira sp.
GTGAGGCAAAACGTTTTCTTTCCCAGAAAAAAAATGTACGCGTACTAATCCTTCCGTTAAAGGGTGGAAGTAATACTCTAGACTTCAAACGTGTGGGTGGCGGGTTGTTGGTACAAGTACCAGATGATCTTAATATTACCGCTGATCATCTTAAAGTTGTAACCAGAGTACAGCCAACGCAACAAGAATTACAGGATTTGTTGTTCGCATGGCGCGTGGCAAAATTTGTTAAATCCAACGCAATTGTATTTTGCGTCAATGGCCAGACACTTGGCATAGGTGCGGGGCAAATGAGCCGAGTGGATAGTGCCCGTATTGCCTCGACTAAAGCACAAAATTCAGGGCTCACTTTAGTTGGCTCAGCAGCTGCTTCGGATGCATTCTTTCCTTTTCGTGACGGACTGGATGTGGTGGTACAGGCGGGCGCCAAGGCGATTATCCAGCCTGGTGGTAGCATGCGTGACGAAGAAGTTATTGCTGCTGCAGATGAGCAGAGAGTAACAATGGTATTTACTAATACAAGACATTTTCGGCATTGAGACTTTTCTGACGGTAATCTATGTTTGAAGTGATTAAATGTGATGTTCTAATATCTCAGCAATCTATACAACTAACAGGGCCCTTGTATGAAACTACTCGTCATTGGGGGTGGTGGTAGGGAACACGCCCTAGCGTGGAAGTTAAAACAGTCACCGCGCGTACACAAAGTTTTTGTTGCTCCGGGTAATGCTGGCACTGCGCTGGAAGACGGTCTGGAAAACCTTCCTATAACTACTATTCCTGACTTGGTAGAATTTGCCAAAAATGAGCCTATTGAATTTACAGTAGTAGGTCCTGAAGCGCAACTTGCAGCAGGTATTGTGGATGCCTTCCGTTGCATTGGCCTGAAAATCTTTGGTCCTACCAAACAAGCAACACAATTGGAGGCGTCCAAAGATTATTCTAAGGTTCTTATGCGGCGCTACGGTATTCCTACCGCAGCGTATGCTACTTTTAGTGACCCCACTGAAGCACATAAATATTTGGATAAGAAAGGCGTACCGATCGTCATCAAGGCAGATGGTCTAGCTGCAGGTAAGGGCGTAGAGGTAGCAATGAATCTGTCAAGTGCTCATGATGCAGTGGACGCGATGTTGATTTCTAATAGCATGGGTAAAGCAGGTGCGAGAATTTTGATCGAAGAGTTTTTGGAGGGGGAAGAAGTTAGCTTTATAGTCATGGCTGATGGCCACCATGTATTACCACTTGCAACAAGTCAAGATCACAAACGTCTGGGAGATGGTGATCAGGGGCCCAACACTGGTGGAATGGGCGCATATTCTCCTGCATTAATAGTTACTCCCGAATTACGTACCAGGATAATTAGTGAAGTGATCAAGCCTGTTATTAGAGGAATGGCACAGGACGGGCAACACTATACTGGTTTTCTTTATGCCGGGCTGATGATTTCTCAGGGCGGCAGCATCAATGTACTAGAATACAATTGTCGTATGGGAGATCCGGAAACTCAACCGATCATGATGCGTCTGAAAAGCGATTTATCAATTTTGGTAGAACATGCAATGGAAGGTACGCTTGAAGAAGTAGAAGCAGAATGGGATTATCGTACGGCACTAGGTGTGGTGATGGCGGCTCATGGTTATCCTGAAACACCACGCAGAGGGGATATAATCTATGGTTTGTCGGAACTCATATCCATGGAGCAACTAGATAAAGATTTTCATGTATTCCATGCTGGCACTATGATGGGTGGGAAAGATAACAAAGAAATAGTAACTACTGGTGGACGAGTATTGTGCGTTACTGCTCTAGGGGATAATGTAAAGATTGCCCAGCATCGTGCTTATGAAATAGCCGATAAAATTCAATTCGATGGTTGCCAGATGCGATGTGATATTGGGCATCTAGCGACTAGTTCTTAGTCTCGAGAAAAATAGTTGTGGTTTCAAGTTAATAGATAGATGGAGTCCGTCGTAATCCCAGCCCAGAATTTTAATAGTTATGAACATAACGCTAGTCAAAGAATTTCTTGGTGTGCTGCAGGATCAAATCATTGAGCGTTTGGAGCAGGTGGATGGTAAGTGTTTCCAACGTGAAAAATGGGAGCGTCCCGAAGGTGGCGGTGGATTAAGCTGCGTGATGGAGCAGGGTAATGTGTTTGAACGTGCCGGCGTAAATTATTCACATGTATTTGGTCTGGGATTACCTGCATCAGCCACTGTTGCACGACCTGAACTGACCGGGCGCTCATTCGAAGCAATGGGGGTATCCTTAGTCTTGCATCCATATAACCCGTATGTACCCACTGTGCACCTGAACGTACGCTTTCTAGAGGCTCGCAAGGAGGGTGCCGAATTGATATCGTGGTTTGGGGGCGGAATGGACTTAACGCCATATTATGGTTTTGAGGAAGATGCTAAACACTTCCATCAGATATGCAAAAATTCTCTTCAATCTTTCGGCGATAGTCATCATGCGCATTTTAAGAAATGGTGTGATCAATATTTTTACTTGAAACATCGTAATGAACCACGTGGTATAGGTGGAATTTTCTTTGATGATCTTAGTCAACCTGACTTCGACACCTGTTTCAACCTAACTAAAAGCGTAGGGAGCCATTTTTTGCCTGCCTATGTACCGATCTTGGAACGGCGGTTAAATATGCCTTATGGTGAGCACGAACGTGATTTCCAGGCTTACCGCCGTGGGCGTTATGTAGAATTCAATCTTGTGTGGGATCGCGGGACCCTATTTGGACTGCAATCGGGCGGGCGCACCGAATCTATTCTCATGTCCTTGCCGCCCACAGTAAAATGGCGCTACGATTGGAAACCGGAACCAGGTAGTGAGGAAGCAAAGCTTTATACCAATTTTCTTATTGGCAAGGATTGGGTGTGATCTAACTGATAAGACTACACGTGAAAAATGGTAAATACTACTTAGCTTGTAAG
>QIFK01000107.1 GCA_003230615.1 Nitrosospira sp.
ACACAAATATCGTAGAGACACAAGTCAGGCCACCTACTCAATATAGATGGTGGGTAGATAGATATAAGTCATTTCCGGATGCCGGACTCTTCAAAAAATTTGAGAGCAGCATTGTAGATTTTGATGATGGATACGATTATTTAAATTCTACCGGTTACGTAGGATTTAATATTTCGAAGCATGTTGGCGTGCATTTCGGTCATGGCAAAAATTTTATCGGAGACGGATATCGGTCATTGTTTTTATCTGATTTTGCCAAAAACTATTTTTATCTAAAATTCAATACAAGAGTCTGGAAATTTCATTATCAAAATATCTTTGCAGAACTTGCGGCCAGCGAAAGAACAGACAAACAACAGCCATTCCCGAAAAAATTCATGGCGGCCCATTATTTGAGTTTTCAGGCAAAGAAAAATCTCAGTTTCGGTCTTTTCGAGACAGTGATATTCGACCGCAGCAACGGCCAGTTCGAATTTCAATATTTAAATCCAATTATTCTCTATCGCACCATCGAGCACCACCTGGGTAGCCCGGATAATGTATTGCTCGGATTTAATTTCCGTTGGGACGTCTTTAACAGGGCAAGTTTTTATGGTCAGATTATTTTCGACGAGTTTAAGTTTAGCGAATTCTTTGGAGGCAATGGATGGTGGGGCAATAAATATGCGTTTCAGCTGGGTGCCAAATACATTGACGCCTTCAATGTAGATCAGCTTGACTTGCAAGTGGAATTCAATCAGGTGCGACCTTTTACGTATACGCACTTTGACAGCACAGGAAGTTATTCACACTTTAACCAACCTCTCGCACATCCCATGGGTGCAAACCTGCAAGAATTTGTCATCATCGGCCGATACCGTCCATTAGATCGTCTTGAGCTCGAAGCCAAGTTCTTTATTGTGAATACTGCTGAAGATTCCGATTCAGTCTTCTATGGCACAAATATTTTGCGGCCAAATGATACCCGGAATGCTGACTTCGGAATAGATCAAGGGCAGGGCATAGCAGTCGACAATGTCATCATCAACCTGACCGCACGTTACGAGCTAAAGCACAATCTCTTCATAGAAGCCAAGTATTTTAATCGCAATTACAAAGCGGAGCTTTCCGCAAGCACGCTCAGCACCCGCTACATCTCCATCGGCTTGAGGTGGAATCTCTATCGCGACAAGACAGAGTTTTAAAGTACGCAAATGGAATACTAGACGCAAGTTGCGGGATACAGCACCTCAACCCCATCGGGGTGAAATGATCATAGAACAAAGCATAACAGATAAAACCAACCCCATCGGGGTGAAATGATCATAGCACATGGTATGGCAGAGCAAACCAACCCCATCGGGGTGACATTATCATAGAACAGAGCATAGCAGATAAAACCAACCCCTTCGGGGTGACATTATCAGTGTGCCGGGCATGTTCTTACACTACAGGGTGAAAGTCCCGAGAGAGCCCTAATGACGGGAATCTCATAGTCGAAAGCAAGGGTGTCCACTGCGAGGTGGAATCTGAAGGAAGCTGAAGGCGAATAATTGTGATGACGAACAGAAATCTGATAAGAGGCTTGTTCTGTTGGGTAACTGAGCTTTGAATCAGGAATCCCAAAAGTCATTCGGAAGCAGGAGGAGTAAATCAGGCATGACAATTAGAAAGTGTAAGAACTTACCCCGGGAGACCTCAGTAACTTCCCATTTGAACGGGATAGGTTAGTTGGCAACAACTAACGAAAGTGACTGAGGAGTCAGCAGCGAGCATAGTACCGTAGTCATAATAACGGGAAGGCTCAAATTTATTAACAAAAGGAGCGTATCGATAATGCGTAAAAACAGAGAGCAACAGAAAATTCTAGACTGTAAGCAATTAGTCTTGTTTACAGCCACACCTGTGCACGAATCTGCTGGCGGCACGAGTCAGGTTCGTACAACAAGGGTTGAATTGTTATCGCAATTAGAGAAACAACGCACCTTAACCGAGGGTTTGTTGGATAAAGTGGTTGATTATGAGAATCTACACAAAGCCATCAAACGCGTCATCAAAAACAGAGGTAATGCAGGTGTTGACCAGATGCAGGTTGAAGAACTTGGCGTGTGGCTTCAAAACAATATCCACACATTTAGCAGTGAGGTATTAGAAGAACGCTACGCGGTCAATCTGGTACGGAAAGCCATCATACGGAAATCAGACGGCGGGGAACGCATATTGGGTATCCCAACGGTGATAGACCGTATGTTACAGCAATCCATTCATCAGGTACTCAACACCTATTACGACCCACTGTTCAGCGAAAGCAGTTTTGGTTTTCGTCCGGGTCGTAACGCACATCAAGCCATCGAGCAAGCTTGTGATTACATTAAATCAGGCAAGGAATGGGTTGTTGATATAGACTTGGAGAAGTTTTTCGACAAAGTCAATCACGACCGTTTAATGCAACGCTTGAGTAAAGGGATAGGAGATAAAAGGCTCTTGCGGCTTATAAAATCCTATTTACAAGCAGGCATCATGTCAGATGGTCTGGTTGAGCAACGGACAGCGGGTACTCCTCAAGGCAGTCCTTTATCTCCGCTGCTATCTAATATCGTATTAGACGAATTGGATAAGGAGTTGGAAAGACGGGGACACAGTTTTTGCCGATATGCAGATGACTGCAACATTTATGTCAAAAGCAGAAAGGCAGCGGAACGAGTAATGTCATCCATGATTAAATTCTTAGAGCAAAAGCTCAAACTCAAAGTGAATCGCAAGAAGAGCGGAGTTCGTCATTGCTCAGAGGTTAAATTTTTAGGATACACATTATTGCCGGGAGGAAATGTCCGCATATCTGATACCTCTATTAAACGATTGAAAGACAAAGTGCGCCTGATTACCAAGCGCAACAGGGGAGTTAAGTTCGAACAAGTAATAAGAGAACTTAACATGGTTATTTTAGGATGGTCAAATTACTTTCG
>QIFK01000089.1 GCA_003230615.1 Nitrosospira sp.
ACCAACTCAGGCTGGTCGTGGCACCTCTTTGCTGCTCCAGCTATCTGGATAGCTAGAATCAAGAAAAAACCAGTTATCGTCAATTACCGTGGAGGAGAGGCAGATGCTTTTTTTGACAAAGATTTTTCTTGGGTTAAACCTAGTTTGCGCCAAACTAACGCTATCATTGTTCCTTCTGGATTCCTTGAAGCGGTGTTTAACAAACGTGGTTTCTCAACCTGTATCGTACCCAATATTATAGATTTAAACCGTTTTTCGGCTAGAACTAGCTCTAGAGTTGTATCAAAAACAGATTCTCCACACATCTTAATTGCACGCAACCTAGAGCTGATCTACGACAACGCAACAGCACTTCGTGCTTTTAGTATAGTTATAAAACTTTTGCCAACATCGAGACTTACTATTACCGGTTCTGGGCCTGAGCGACAAGCTCTGGAAAATCTTTCGGCTGAATTGGGATTGCAAGACGCCGTCATTTTTACGGGGCGAGTGAATAACAATGAAATGGCGGCGCTTTACCATAGTTCAGATGTCATGGTAAATCCCAGCTTGGCGGACAACATGCCCATTTCGGTACTGGAAGCGTTAGCTAGTGGAGTGCCAGTAGTAAGTACTAACGTTGGGGGGGTACCCTATCTGGTAGAGCATGACAACACAGCGTTGCTGGTACCCGTACAAGACCCAGTAGCCATGGCAGATGCTATTCTTGTACTGTTAAACGATCCAGCTAAGGCTCAGCAAATTAGGTCGGCTGGACTTAATGCCGTGCAAAGCTATACATGGAAAGAGGTGCGAAACCGATTGTTAGATGTATATGAAAATGTGCTAAAGAAACAAAATAACTTTATGACAGAACACTAGCAAAAGTCGACTCGTAAACAAAAAATGGGTTTATACACTTCGCTTATATCGAGCGTACTCTTTCCTTTACACGAACGCTTCAAGAAACATGACAGCGTTAAAGTGTGCAAGGAGATGGAATCCTCACAGTGGTGGGATGAGAGACAACTGAAGGAACTCCAGTTTTCCAAATTATGCCAGCTTCTTAAACATACTCAAACACACGTACCCTATTACCGAAAACTATTCGAAGAGATTGGATTTAAGGTAGAAAATATGCGCTCCATTACCGATCTCAGACGTATACCCTTTCTAGACAAATCAAAAATCCGTGCCAATACCGAAGCATTGAAATCCGAAATTGCTCAAGATCTAGCTAGCTTTAACACCAGTGGTTCAAGTGGTGAACCACTAATTTTTTATATTGGAAAGAAGCGTGTCAGTCACGATGTCGCAGCAAAATGGCGCGCCACACGCTGGTGGGGGGTAGATATTGGCGACCCGGAAATTGTTGTTTGGGGATCCCCCATCGAGCTTGACGTACAAGATAACATTCGTATTCTTCGTGATCGGTTGTTTAGGACCAAATTGTTACCCGCTTTTGAAATGTCCGAACAAAAACTTGATGGTTTTCTTGAAGAAATCCGAACCATGCGCCCTAAAATGCTATTTGGCTACCCTTCTGCTCTATCTCATATCGCCCGTTATGCTGATACAAGGAAGCAAGACATGAGCAATCTGGATATTCGGGTTGCATTTGTAACCTCAGAAAGACTCTACGACGAACAACGCTTACAGATCAATAGAACATTTAACTGTCCAGTGGCCAACGGATATGGTGGTCGCGACTCAGGCTTCATAGCCCATGAATGTCCTGAGGGAGGGATGCATCTCACCGCTGAAGATATCATAGTCGAAATTGTGAACCCAAACGGAATTAGCCTACCCCCTGGTGAGTCAGGAGAAATTGTCGTAACCCATCTTGCCACAGAGGATTTCCCTTTTATCCGCTACCGTACTGGAGATATTGGTGTTCTCGATACCAACATCTGCAACTGTGGTCGTGGGTTACCATTGCTTCAGGAAATCCAGGGACGAAGTACCGACTTCCTGGTTGCCCAAGATGGCACAATCATGCATGGTCTAGCCCTAATCTACATTCTTCGGGACCTGCCACAAGTAAGCGCTTTCAAGATTATTCAGGAGAGCTTGAGTCTTACACACGTATACGTAGTATCAGAAAACGGGCTCTCCCCAAAAATTGTGAAGGATATCAAGCTAGGATTCAAAGATCGACTAGGGCATGAGGTAAAGATTACTATCCATGAAGTAGCGGAAATCCCCGCAGAGAAGTCAGGAAAGTTCCGTTATGTGGTAAGCATGATCGCATCTAGTATGATTGCACCTAACTAGCTCAATCGAGATCGGCGTTGGTCTTTCTGGTGTCAGATTTTTACGAGTTACCGTTACAAGGTCTTCTACCAGTTCCTCCGATGAACGAGGTAACACAAGGTTCTAAGCACAAGAAAACAAAAGAAGCATCTAAAATTTCTTTTCCTGTATGCCAGCAACAAAGATAGACTTAAAATATTTGAAGGATCTTTCTCTAAATTATCTTTCGTAAAATTGTTGAAATTATGGCTGAATCAGGCCGCCTTACTTACAAGTTAACGGGACAGCAGTGATCTGCAATCCATGGCGAACAAAGGATATAAACCACTGATCACTATTCAAATAGCATTGGTGGGTGGCGCGCATAAAATATGGGGTGAGCGGTTACCCCTAGAATAAACTTTATACTCAAATTACGCCAAATAAATAGAAACAAAATTAGAGATGAGGAAAACCCAACATAATTTTGAAAAAAAATGGAAGGAAAGATTTGAGAACTTTGCTATTAATGCACACGACGACGCCGGTATTGCTGGCTGGTCACCAACAGGATTAGACACGCGTTTACGCCAATTTATTGATATCTGGGAAAACAGCATATTAGAAAAAAATACTTGGTTGGATGCTGGTTGCGGTGCAGGTACCTATTCGAGATTCATGACCAGTCAAGGTTCAGATGTTATTGGACTCGACTACTCTTTTCTT
>QIFK01000024.1 GCA_003230615.1 Nitrosospira sp.
GTGGACTGGGGGTAGTAGCAAGTGGAGAAGTAAAATTTATCCCGAAAAACTGGAGCCATGTTTACAACCAGTGGCTAGAAAATATCCAAGACTGGTGCATTTCACGTCAATTGTGGTGGGGCCATCGAATCCCGGCGTGGCATGATGAAGATGGCAACATCTACGTCGCTCACAGTCTAGAAGAAGCGCAACAACAAGCCGGTAGTAGCAGCCTCACACAGGATGAGGACGTGCTCGATACATGGTTTTCTTCCGCACTATGGCCATTCTCTACTCTGGGTTGGCCTGAAGAGACACCGGAACTCAGAACATTCCTACCAACTTCGGTACTAGTTACTGGCTTCGATATAATCTTTTTCTGGGTGGCACGTATGGTAATGATGTCTCTGTATTTAACTGGGAAAGTGCCTTTCCACGAAGTCTACGTGACCGGCCTGATCCGTGATGCAGAAGGTCATAAGATGAGTAAATCCAAGGGTAACGTGCTTGACCCGTTGGACCTTATCGACGGAATTACTTTGCCAGACCTGATTACGAAGCGTACTACCGGATTAATGAATCCCAAACAAGCTGAGTCCATCGAGAAAATCACACGAAAAGATTACCCTGATGGCATCTCGGCATTCGGCACTGATACATTGCGTTTTACCTTTGCCAGCCTTGCTTCTCATGGTCGAGATATAAAATTTGATCTGCAGCGCTGTGAGGGTTACCGCAATTTCTGTAACAAATTATGGAATGCCACACGTTATGTGTTGATGAATTGTGAGGGAAAAGATGTAGGTTTGGACAAGAATTTACCACTAGAATTTTCTGCTGCAGATAAGTGGATCACTGGACGCTTGCAGCAGGCACTAAGTATAGTAAAACAAGCATTTCACGATTATCGTTTTGATGTAGCGGCACGCGAAATCTACGAATTGGTCTGGAACGAATATTGCGACTGGTACCTTGAGTTTGCAAAGGTACAGTTAAATGGAAATATTGACTCAGTACAACGTGCCACACGCCATACTTTAGTACATGTGCTAGAAATAATTCTTCGGCTTGCTCATCCCATAATCCCCTTTATTACTGAAGAGTTATGGCAGAAAATTGCGCCGCTAGCTGATAAACATAGTACAAGCATTATGCTCCAACCTTACCCCAAAGTGGACTTAACAAGTATTAATGAAGATGCTACAGGAAAAATCCATGTACTTAAAGAAATAGTCAATGCATGTCGCACACTGCGCGGTGAAATGAACCTATCTCCAGCATTAAGAATTCCACTATTGACTGCGGGAGATCCAAAATTTTTAACTGAGTTTTCTCCCTATTTGATGACACTAGCCAAACTGTCAGCAATAGATATTATGCAGGGTGAATTGCCAGATATCGATGCACCAGTAGCAATCGTAGGCGAATTCAAACTGATGCTGAAAATAGAAATAGATGTAGTCGTAGAGCGTGAGCGAATTGCAAAAGAAATTGCACGCATTAAATTAGAAATTTCAAGATCAGAGTCCAAACTTACTAACCCTGGCTTTATAGAACATGCACCAACAAAAGTAGTAGAGCAAGAAAAAAATCGCTTCTCTAATTTTAGCTCTACACTGGAAAAACTAATTAAACAATTAAATAAACTAAATTAAACACAACGGGTCATTACATGCTGAGCTAACTAGGCTGCTGGGAAATATTGTATAGATAATTATGAATGCCTATTTTCATTTTTCATAATATATAAATATTTGTACTACGGCTTAGAAAAAAAGAAAATGAATAGGTGAAGATTATGAGTTTTTATTATCACTTAATAAATTATTTTTCTGAACTATTAATTCTAAATGAAGCGGAAGCACCAGTACTTTGTGATCCTAGAATTCACCTCATCAAAAACATTACTACTGGCAAAAGAAAGTTATCAGGATAGCCCATGGATTTTCTGCCAATTCTCATCAGCATTAAAAACCGCAACTGTCTTGTGATTGGTGGAGGAAAGGTTGCTGCACGCAAGGTTGCCCTACTGTTGCGGGCAGGTGCCCGCATCACTGTGATTGCACCGGAACTTGATATAGAACTACATGAACAATTATGCCAAGGAATTATTGTTCATCGTGCCGAGTCTTTCACTCCCGCGCATCTTGATGATGCAACGCTGGTATTTGCGGCCACCAATGACCGCTTGGTTAATCAGCAAATTTCTGAAGCCGCCGGAAAACTACGTATTCCCATCAATGTGGCCGATAATCCTGATTTGTGTTCATTCATCATGCCCTCCATCATTGACCGTTCTCCTATTCTGGTTGCAGTTTCTAGTAGTGGCAAATCGCCAGTACTAGCAAGAATATTACGAGCGCATTTAGAAACTATGATCCCAGAAGCATATGGACGCTTGGCAACCTATGCTGCTAATTTCCGCGAACAAGTGAAGCAACATTTCTCTCATCCCGAAAAGCGGCGCAAGTTCTGGGAAAATGAATTGCAAGGACCTTTCTCCGAATTGGTGTTTGCTGGAAAGGATCAAGCAGCACTGGATTATCTGGAGCATTCACTCCATAGTGAATCTGATGAAGCAATATGTGGAGAGGTCTATCTAGTTGGTGCTGGGCCAGGAAATCCTGACCTATTGACCTTTCGCGCAATGCACCTAATGCAACAAGCGGACGTGGTAGTGTATGACCGTCTAGTCTCGCCTGAAATACTCAATATGGTACGCTGGGATGCTCTTCGCATCTATGCGGGGAAAGAGCGCAGCAATCACTCTATGTCACAAGAATCCATCAATGAGTTGCTTGTGCGGCTAGCGAAAGAAAAAAAACGTGTTCTGCGGCTAAAAGGAGGCGACCCTTTTATTTTTGGCCGTGGTGGCGAGGAAATTGAAACGCTAACCTTTCATGGTATTCCTTTTCAGGTAGTGCCAGGTATAACGGCAGCTT
>QIFK01000104.1 GCA_003230615.1 Nitrosospira sp.
ACTATTAATGGAAAAGCGAGAGCAAGCGAAGAATAAAATTAGAATCCATGGGCATCCAAAAAAGCTTAAAGCTTAACTAAGTGCCATTCGGATCTGACCCGGTGCTTTGCTTTGGTGCTTTAAACAAGCTATTTTGTAGCAGTTAAATCACCCCCGGCAAAGCCGGGGGCTTATCAGGTGAGCGCCTCAAAGGCGCCCTAAAACCATGCGCCGCCCAAGGCGGCTGACTATAAACCAAATTTCATTTGGTCGTATCGGTCATCCTCTGCCTCTTGGTTGCGGATGTAGGCTTTAACCATTTCCTCGTCCAAGCCTACTGTCGATACAAAGTACCCACGGGCTCAGACATTCTCACCCGTAAAATTCCGCCTCCTACCTCCAAACTGCCTGGCTATCTGGATCGCGCTCTTGCCTTTGATATACCCGATCACATTGGACACGGCATACTTCGGTGGAATGCTGATGCATATGTGCACATAATCTGGCAGCAAATGCCCTTCCTCAATCTTCGACTCCTTGTGACGGGCCAAATCATGGAATATTTCCCCAAGATACGTTCGTAACCCCCCGAATATTCGTGACTTCCTCCGCTTCGGAATAAATACAACGTGATACTTACAGTCCCACCTCGTATGGCTCAAACTCTGGTATTCTTTCACTTGTAAATCTCCTTCTCTTGGTCGAGAACCGAGATTTACAATGACCGCCGTATAGGTCAAACCCTGGGGGTCCCCCGGCATAGCCGGGGGATTACCTTACTGATTTATACGATACTTGGATGATGATTATAATGATAGAAGAGACGATATTTACCAACCGACTGTCGGCACTGGGCAAGGAAGGGGACTGGTCCCAGCCGGAACTGGGCAACAAAGTCGGTACTTCCGAGGCCATTCTCAGCCGCTATGAACGTGGCGAGACCGCGGGAGTCACACTGGACTATCTAGTGTCCAATACAGAGGTAGCCAACATCCTGTAATACAAGGTGATGCTGGAACGATGGAAGAAATCGATACACTCACCCCGCCGGAGCGGGAGCAGATTTTTTCGGTGCTGGACAGTCTGGTGCATGACACCAAGACCCACCGAACATACAGGGCAACCGGATAAACACAAGAGGATTTCATCATGGCCACAGAACACGACCACATACACGAGTTGATCGATAAGCTCGAGGCCCTGCCGCCGGAACGTATTAATGAAGTGGAAGATTTTATCGACTTCATTAAACAACGTGAACAGGATCTGCAATTAACACACGCCGCCGTCCAAACTGCCGAGAAAAGTTTTAACCAAGTATGGGACAACCCGGACGATGCCGTCTATGACACCCTTTGAGTTCGGCGACATTATCCTGGTGCCGTTTCCGTTTACCGACCAATCCACCACC
The DNA here is from genome assembly GCA_003230615.1 of Nitrosospira sp. Taxonomy (GTDB): domain Bacteria; phylum Pseudomonadota; class Gammaproteobacteria; order Burkholderiales; family Nitrosomonadaceae; genus BJGV01. Next base: position 1,391 of record QIFK01000104.1, read on the forward strand.
AAGAAACGCCCGGCAGTTGTGATCAGCTCCAAGGCCTACAACACCGAGCGGCCCGATCTCATCATCATGGCCGTGACCTCGCAGATCAAACCCACCTCGACTATCGGCGAGATAATTGTTCAGCAATGGCAGGAAGCAGGACTACTTAAACCCTCAGCCATCAAGCCGGTTATTACCACCATCGAGAAGCCCTTGGTCATCAAGGTCCTGGGGCGGTTAAAGGAAGATGATAATAAAGGGTTGCAGGAAAGCTTGAGAGAAATTTTGGGACAAACTGTTCGTAAACGTTCAATCTGACCCACTGCTATTACACTGCTTGATAACTTACTACTTATTAATCAGATGTCTGAATGTAGCTAATTTTTTTATTTTCCCAATAATATACTCTAGAGGCAGACTCATACAAAACTAGTTTAACACCAGGGTTCTTTATAAATCTTGTTTTCATTGAATCATACTCTTTAACTTCTCCAGGTCTAACACGAACTAAATATGTATTTCCCAAGTATAGCTCGCCTTTCCATTCATGTATCTCAAACCATTTATATGAACCCTTTTTATTTCCAATAATTATAACAAACTTTAACTTGTTACTATGCTTTTTCTCACTTATTAAAAGTACAGCATGATCAATAATATTGTCACCTGTAAAATCGTCTGTTACATATCCAGGACTGGATTGAGATGGACTACCACCAAAATATTCTTGCAGCCCCTTACCTAGATCAGAATATTTCAAAATTCTATAATCAGGATATCTCTTTCTTATGACTATTTCTATATCCGAAGAACTCATAGACGTCATATTATTTAGTGCTGATATTTCTCCTTTACTAACAATAAATACCAAAGGGAACAAAACCATCACAGAGAAAAATAAAGTTCTTTTTATCTTAATAAGGCTATCTAACTTCATTTCTTGTACTTTCTATTTATGTTAACAATCTTCTTCGCATTTTTGTTCTGGAAGATCTCCCGATCCGCCATTACGACCTTTGTGTGTTTGTACGTGTGAATGTGATCCATGGATCTGACCATATTTAGCTCCACATTTCTTAGCGCAACACATAACCTCCTTTGGATCCATGCCAGGATTCATTCTATTGCTTATGTCCGCGGCTTTACCTCCACAATGTCCTCGATTTGGGTGTAATGCATGCGGTGGTTCACATTCCGAGCCTCTAGAAATACCAAGATTCCTCCCTAAACAACCATCCATACATGTCAAAATCCTTGCCATGTCCGGTCCCACTGGGGGCGTACCTGGTTTGTAATAATACAAACCTCTTACATCAAAAAATCTAGTTGGGTTATTCCCAACATACACATAGGTATTCACCCCTCCCCCCAACCCTATCGGATCACTGGTGATATATCTTCCTATACCAGCATCATAATACCGATTCCAGTTGTAGTTCAGTTGTGTCTCCTCATCGGCATAC
>QIFK01000233.1 GCA_003230615.1 Nitrosospira sp.
GACGCCACGGCGTAGTTGCTGTGATGGTTTGACATGGAATTAATCGCTCCATTTGTAACATATTTAATACATTCAGAAGACCTGATCTCTGGGGAACGACTATGATACCATTTTATAGACGAGCCGGAGATTAGTGCCGGGAAATATTGTGTGAGTGGAGTTGAGTTCATGGCAAAGCTGTTGAACAGCATTTGTAGAATATTGGTTAGCCAAGTGGTGTAGCTTAACCGTTAACGTCTGTTTTTGTTGATCTGGAATGATATCAGCTTCTGCGGCATAGATTGCTCGCAGTAGCCCACGAGCATCTTTTTCACGTGATATATTGTCACTAACAACATGAGCCATTGCAGTTTCAGCTCTGTAAGCAATCATTTTAATAGTGTCTATAAAGTGTTTGCTATGAGTGGCTAGTTTTTTAAAGCGAGCCTCTTCGGGTAAATCAGAGACAGTGATGTGTGCAGGAATAGCGGAGCGTTGTTTTTTTAGTTTTTGGATTTGATGTTGCAGGGCAGAAATTTCATCAAATAGAGCAGCTTTTTTATTCTGAAAATCATCGATTCTCTTTGTTTCTATATTCTCCACCAAGTTCATAGCGCCGAATTGACTTAACAAATAATTAAGCTTTCCATTTTTGCTTCGAATAGCGCTATCGAGGGAGCGGTAGTCAGGATTAACAACTTTTGTGGTGCCGGGAATATCTTCGAGATTATAATCGATAAGTGCGTCTAAATTATAGTGTTCTCGCATGTACTTAAAGAAATTTTCTTGAGACCATCTGGCGAACATAGCAGCAGCTACCGGCGCTAAGTCAGAGCTATAGTCGGTGGCTAGAATAGATGTTTGGTGTCCGCTTTTAGTAAGCTTTCGCACTTCGCGCACCCAAAGCTTGCCACCTAAATAAGTGCCGCGCTCGGCAAGATCCATTTCTATTATATTGCCAGAGGCGAGCTTCACCTTGTGGCAGTGAAATTCTTCTTGAGGCCAACTGCTGTCCGGATACTTGTGGTAGGTGATGCAGGCTATGCGCTTGGTTTTCATCTTTAGCATAAAACCCGGGCTATAACCTTCTCGGTCAAATATAAGTGTAAAACGGTGAGAGTAAGGATTGTCTGTAAGCTGCTCTTTAGTTGGTTGATTAGGTACTTGCTGTTGTAGGCGGGGAACAATCTCTTTTTCCAATACCTGCAAGATCCCAGGGTCAATTGCCCTGTTAACCTTAAAGAAAGGCTGGCCATCCATGGCGTTAACCCAGTAATCAGTAGTGGCTCTTAGGCACAGCTTTTGCCGAGAAACGTAGTGCCTTGGTAGCTTGGTTTGCTGCCCATGATAAACTTTAACATGGCCATCAACATAAAAAGCGCCGATATACTCTGAATCTGCAGATTCCATCCACTGTGCACAAAGCTCTGCGCCCCACTTCTCAGGAGCGCCTTGCTCAGAGAGTATGGCTACTTTCCCTCGAAGTGTGCGCACCTCGGGAACACGATCTAATCCCAAAATTTTGCCCCATTCACCCGGTGCGCAGTACCTAAGCGACTCCATCGACTTGAGTCTCACCAACACCATAAAAGCAAGTAATAGAAAGATACTCTTTAAACCATAGTACCCTCTTGGAAGCTCAAAGTATTTGGTGGCCTTATCCAAAAGCCCACTAACCAGCAATGCTGGTAAGGCAAATAATACGCCGCCGTAGGTAACGTCTAATGATGGCTCAAAGCCTATTTCGACTTCGTCTAAAAGACCCATACTGGCATAAACCCGCTCAAGCGTGTTGCCAGCTCCCATGCCCATAGGAGCCACTGAGTCCTCTATACTTCTTTCACTTTTACTCGTTGGTTGTTGATTGCCGGCAGTTACTACTTTCTCACCTGTTTTTTTTTAAGACGACCATCTGTTACTGCTTTCTTTACCGTCTCGTACTTGATTTCAAATTTAGTCGATATCTCCCGGACACTAAGCCCTTCATCCAAATAATTCTGTGCCTTAACTAAAACCTCCGGCGTAAGTATCGTTCCGCCTTTTCGCTTATTGCGCGCTGCATAAAAACCCTGCGGCCCTCGCTCTCTATATTTCTTAACCGCTCTCTTCACGCTTACAAGCGGAATTCCAAATGCCTTCGCTATTTCGCTTACTCTCGCATTACCGCTTACACAAAACTGGCTCGTTATCATCCTGAACGTTTTTAGATCGTTTACATCGTGAATAAATACTGGCATCTGGCCATTGAAATATATCACTCGATCACCTTCTTTCTTAAATGCCAATTCTGATGTGATGTGAGTCACGCCGCTCGGAAATATCGGTAACTGGATTTGTGGCATCGATATAAACCTCCAAAAAAAACTGCCCTTAGCGTAAAACAGTATCAATAAAACTTCCCTGCACACTATTCCATCCTACTGACCATTTCAGTGCTCATTATGTAATTGCTCATAAACCCCGGGTAGGCACGGACGCACAGCTACAGTGTATAATCAGGCAGTTATAGGAGTATCAAGGACCCTGTGCTTTTGCTCGTATAAGCTCGTGCAATGGGGGGATGTTGTTGAGTCCAGAGATCCTGTCCTGGAGGTACTTCCAAAACGAAATGCCAAGCTTCCGGCAAGTTTTCTTTATGCTAAGAAAAGTGTCACGGGCATCTCGCCCGTTATCACTTCTTGTCGTGGCACTAATTTTTCGTTTTGTTACGTAGTCTCTTATATCGTTTTCGCTAAGATTGTTGTGTAGAGGTATCTCAGGTCTTTCGAGCACAAGTAGGAGTTCTGTTTTGTTCTCGTACAAGCGTTGCAATGCAAGATTAAGGGTTTGAAAGCAAGTTTTATG
>QIFK01000198.1 GCA_003230615.1 Nitrosospira sp.
CGCAATTGCTTATGGATTGGAATCTGCAAAGAAACCTGAAACCAGACAGAGGAGGTTCAAAAAATTCATGGATAAGCTAATCCGCAAAGAGCAGCCTGACTTTGGCTTCAACAAGGGGGAAAAGGCATAACAAGATGCTCAAAAGGGATTTCGAGAACACGCACTTTTTTTGCAAAGGGCGCAAAAAAACCGCCTGTTTCAGATGCCCCGTAGCTTGGCGTTATATGTCCCTGTGAGGTATTTGACTTGATAGGAAAAAATATCTGCTGGTTAGCCCTACTTGTACTAGTACCGATTCTGGTATTTGCGGGCGAAAATACTGGATTGAATCTATCAATTGATCCAGCTAAAAATGTAGGAGAAATTACAAGGTTAAGTAATGAGCAGGATTTAATCAGAATATATGGGAAGAAAAATGTAAAAAGGATAGAAGTAGGTGTTGGAGAAGGTGAAGTTGCCGAGGGTACTATTCTTTTTCCAAATACGGATAAACAAATATCGATTGAGTGGAAAGAAAAATTTAATAAACCTGATCGGTTTACCATATATAAAGCAAATTCCGCATGGAGGTTAAAGCAAGGGATTCGAGTAGGCGATTCCTTAGAAAAAGTTAAAATGATAAATAATTCCGATTTTAAGATAACAGGATTTGAGTGGGACTATCCAGGGCGAACAGTTTCATGGGGAAAAGGACTGCTACCAAATCAGTTACAGCTAGATTTCGAGCCCAGTACGAATATACCTTGGGCTGAATTTAGTCTTGTATTAGGAGATAAAAAATATAGTAGTAAAAACAAAGTTATTAGAAAATTGAACCTTAAGATCAGAAGAATCTCTATAAGATGGGACCTATAACAAGTCGCCCAAGCGAGACGGCTACGCCGCCTCTTGGCTTGGTCGTTATATTCCAAAAAAAGTTTGGTATTTACTCATAGAGTGCTAAATATGCTTAGTGATGAAATAAAAAATAGAAAAAATGGAATTGTTTTATTCGACCAAAAAGGCTTTCGCAGTCAATGTAATCCAGTCCTACCTAATTTGATTGTGCGATGACGTCACAGTTGAGGCGCTTGGCATTGTCCAGGCAAGGTCTAGTGTCGCAGCAGCAGTTTGGCGCAGGCTTGTCTGGAACGCGCAGCGCAATCGAACATCTTGGTTATGTGCAAATTGATACGCTATCGGTGGTCGAGCGCGCGCATCACCATGTATTGTGGAACCGGATGCCGGGCTATAACCCAGCCCACTTGAATCAGCTGATCAGCGAGCAGCACATCTTTGAGTATTGGTACCATGCTGCTTCGTACCTGCCAATGCGCGACTACCGCTATGCACTACCGAACATGACGTCGATACGCAATGGTGAAAACCGCTATTACACCAATATCGACAAACGCCTGATGAAGGATGTCTTGGCTCGCGTGAACGCAGAGGGGGCGTTACGGTTGCGTGATCTCGACAAGGGGAACAAGGGTAAGGGTAATTGGTGGAGTATGGGGCCGGGTAAACGCGCCCTCGAAAAGCTGTTTATGCAGGGCGACCTGATGGTGTGCGAACGCAATGGCATGGAGAAGGTCTATGACCTCACCGAACGCTGTTTGCCAGAAGGCATCGACTTGAGTGTGCCTACGCTGAGTGAATATGCATCCTATTTGTTCGACACCACACTCAGGGCGCACGGTGTTTTCACCTGGAAGCAGCTATTGCACCTGAAGACGGGTAAACCCTTGCGGGACGCGATGCGTAAAGTTCTCGACGAGCGTATCGAAGCCGGAGTGGTGAAAGCACTGGGTAACGCCGATGCGCCAACCACCTATGTGGACATCAAGGCACTCGAACAAGCGCCGGTGATCGAAGATGCACTGAAGGTGCTGTCCCCATTCGACAACGTGCTGATCCACCGCGACCGCTTGAGTTCACTGTTCGAATTTGACTACCGGATTGAATGTTATATCCCAGCGTCTAAACGCGTGTTCGGCTACTTTTGTCTGCCAATTCTGTACGGCGATAAGTTCGTCGGTCGAATCGACTGCAAGGCGCACCGGGCTGACCAGCGTTTTGAAGTTTTAAGCCTGAGTCTGGAGGGTAGTAAGCTCGACCGGGATCAGTTTTTACCTGCGTTAAGCGATGAGCTACAAAGGTTCGCCGACTTTAATAAATGCCCGCTGCTCGATGCGAGCGTAGTTGCTGCGGAGGGCGAGTAATGGAATATAACAAGGTGAATCCAGCGGATTGCCAAAGTGAAAAAACAAAGACTGAATTGTGTTCAATTTTGCAAGAAATGTTTGCATATTGAAACAGTTAACAAATGTATGCGGCGAACTAGCTTTTCACTGCGCTGCGCTTCATTGCAAGTCAGTAGCTGATGCAAGGCTAGGTGACAAAAACAATCAAGTTAAAGAGGACTGAGGAATTAGACTCTAACATGAAAGAATGTAATCAATGCGGGAAGTGCTGTATCAAATACAGTAATGGTGGCTTATCTGTTTCAGTTGGCCAAGTAGACTCTTGGGAGAATTACAGGCCTGATATATACCGCTACGTAAACCAAGGTAGTATCTGGATTGACCCAGAAACAGGCAAACAAATAGAATTATGCCCCTGGTTAAGAAAAGTGCCCAATCAAAATAAATATACTTGCGATATCTACTATGACCGCCCTGACGATTGCAAATACTACCCTTCTACTATCGATGAAATGATAATTGATGAATGCGAGATGCTGGACAAAAAAGATCTATCCAATCCAAAACAGGCAAGAAAGGAGTTAGATAAAATCATGGAAGATAGTCGTACTCCTTTTGAGTAGTATTGGCAGTTAGGGGGACACCGATTCTTTAAAAAAGAAAAAAAGTAAGTAACGGGGTCAGGCATGCATAACTGCATTATTCGAATATTTAATACCATAATGCAGGCCAGGCCCTATTACATGTTTGTTGAGTGTGCGTTTACAAGCAATAGTCGCTATTTAGTCACCTCAAATATTAAGGACTTTAAACGTGGCGAACTACAAAGTTATCC
>QIFK01000077.1 GCA_003230615.1 Nitrosospira sp.
ATTATGATATCTTATTTAACTATATTTCCTAAAAATTATAGTATAAGCACTACCTTTCCCTTCGATCCTCTCAATAGGGCTCAATATAAACGCCGCTAGCCTACCCACCTTGCTCAATGCCTTCCTTGTATTTCCATGTGGAATTCGCCTGCGAAAAAAATGCTTCCAACCGAAAACATCCAGGTAGTTACTACCCTTATCCTTTGTGGTAATTAATTCCGCTTTCATTCCTAGTGATTCTAATTTCTCTGTAAGCAGTTTCATGGGAATTATTATCGCATGTCGCGGCGCATCAAGATGAGGCCAGTACCGTCCCATAATTTTAAATTGAAAAGCATCAGGATTAGGAGTAGCCAAAACTATTACCCCGCCCGGCTTAAGATTTGCACAAACAGCATCCAATGTTGACCATGGATTAGGCAAATGCTCAATTACATGCCAAAGAGCGATTACATCATAAGCTGCCTTATGCTGCAGTATCTCAATAGAATCATTACAATTAATGGCGTTTACACCGACAACCTCATTTAAAAATCGGCAGCAATTTTTATCCATTTCAATGGCATCAACCTCGTAACCAGCTTTCTTAGCAAGGTAGGTAAAACCACCATACGACGGGCCAATTTCTAACAACCTCCCTTTCCCTAAGAAGCGTTGAACAATTTCTATTTTGTAATTCTCATTTTTGGAAATAGCTTCTAAATCCTCAACTGATTTAGGTAGGCTATGGTACTTTTCAGGATAATAATAGGCCAGATCATCTGGAATCGGCGAAATGAAGATTAACTTGCACTGAGGGCAACAATAATAATCAAACTTTTCATGAGTAATTTTTCGATTATAGTCTCTACTACAAAAATAGAGCGGGGACTCCGTCTGACAATAAGAACAAACTTTTTTCATGATTGATTTTTATTTCTTTCATAATCTTACCAAATAGTACATTGATGCCACAAAAATTTATTCATGATAATATCAAATTCACATGGCTTTTTTGAATACTAGACTAACGTCAATGGAATTGGTCGTTTGGTTTTTTCTTCAAAGCCAATGGAGTGGCGCAAGGATCATCATAGCCAGCACAAGTTGGCATCGGAGTGAGGTCCAGAAAACCATCATAGACCAGCACCCGATTGTTGTATAAATCTGCTACATAGACGTTGCCAGCGGTGTCTACCGCTACACCGTGAGGTCCATATAGGCTGCTGGCACTTACACCGCCGTTGTTGGCAGTGTTCGAGGTGAAGTTTGGCTGACCCAATACCACATCAGCTACCGTGTCCGTGGTCAAGGGTGTGTGATACTCCAGCACCCGGTTGTTGCCGTCCGCTACATAGACATTGCCCGCGGCATCCACCACTACTCCAAAGGGTAAACACAGGGTACTAGCGCTCGAACTGCCAATAACGGAGACGACTTTGTCGACCACGAAATCTATTTTGCACTTAGATGTAATGAAGTTTGGCTTGCCCAATACCAAGTCGGCCACCGTGTCGGTGTTTTGAGGGTCGAGATATACCAGCACCCGGTGGTTGGATGTGTCCGCTACATAGACGTTGCCAGCGGCGTCCACCGCTACCTCGCGAGGTCCATGTAGGCTGCTGGCACTTACACCCCCGTAATTGGCGGTGTTCGAGAATAAGTGTGGCTGGCCTGTTAAGTGCGGCTGGCCTAATACCAGATCGGCTACCGCATCGACTGGGTCGGCTGAGGCTGTAGGTCCCCAAAGAATAGCTAGCCCCAGCAAACTATACAGCAGGATTGCGTGTGTTTTTACTTGTATTTTCACGTGACTTCCCTAAAGAGATTGAATTTACATTTAGTACTGGTAAAGACTTTAAAAATTTTCCTACATCACCTACCACATGAGCGTAATTCTCTCAAAAGTTAATTGTCAAAACGCAAAATTCTCTCCCGTGTAAAAGGATAAATTAACCCCAGTAAAAGTAGCCCTATTAAATACGTTATAGCAACCCAGGAGAATCCTAAATATTTTGATAAATCAAGTGGCATTAATATATAAGACGTATAGCCGACTATAAATACCACTATTACGGGAAATGAGAAATCAATCGAATACCACTTCCACATCTCTGACTTAAGCAATCGACGATGCATGATTGGCACTTCAAAAATTAAATATGACAGGTTAAGAATGATCCACACCCAGGCTGCTCCGATGCCTTGGTACATTTGCACCATCCACACCATTAACGGAACTAGAAAAATCACGGCAACGACATTCTTATAAAATGCCAATTTGGTCCATCCATATGCAAGCTGTAATGTATAAGGCAATGTCATAAGAGCGTTAAGCATTGACCCAATCACCAACAAGCTTAGTAACATATGGGTGTTTCTAACAACCACAGGGTCTCCAATCCAAATGGAAAGAATTTCCTCTGCAAAGAAAACCAGTGTTATAGAGATAGGAAAGATGATGATTGAAACCAATTGACATCCTTTGTGATATAAGTTTGAAATGTCAGCCTCGCACCCTCCCACAACAAGCTGAGAAAATCGTGGAAATAACGCAGAGTGAATAGGATTCACAAGACTAATAAGCACAGTTGCTACACTGAATGCCAACATGTAATAACCAAACATCTCTAGCGTAAGCATTTTACTGAGGATTATCTTATCAAGCTGGGTCAACACAAGGACCACCAACGAAATACCCATCATTCCTGATGCAAATCGCCAATTCTTGACTAATAACCCTTTATCAAACCTACTCCGGTGCCCAGACTTGGGTAGCGCTTTCCAAAGCCAAATTGCCAGTACAATTGTCGTAAGCAA
>QIFK01000127.1 GCA_003230615.1 Nitrosospira sp.
ACGCTTGGTATAGTTTTTCCCACTTAAATCATATATTTCGAGCCAGAATACTGAATTTTTTCGATCAAGGAATCATATCTCTAATGCCAAGAATCTTTCTCATACTTGGCGCTATCAATGCGTTTCTGTGCGTGGCTTTCGGCGCCTTTGGTGCACATGGTTTAAAACTAAGGCTCTCTGCAGAAATGCTTAGTGTGTATCAGACAGGTGTACAATATCATTTCTATCATGCACTTGGTCTCATCGTGGTCGGCTTGGTGTTGTTAAATTTTCCTGAATCTAAGTCTGTAGCACTAGCAGGCTGGTTAATGCTTGCAGGAATTGTACTATTTTCAGTCAGTCTCTACGCACTCAGTCTAACAGGAATACGTGAGCTAGGTGCGATTACGCCACTCGGTGGCATAGCATTTCTAAGTGCGTGGGTACTGCTCGCCTATGGCGTAAGAGCTAATAAATAAACTACCCCCCTACCGTGTAGGTACTAAGGTAACATTGTCCACATGAATGAAGCTGATATTTACCGAATCACTCGCATGTTACCATGGGGCGAATGGTTCTCACCAACCCTTACAATCCGTGTTAATGTCGCAGTAATTACATTTCCGCTTCGCAGCCTTGATTTTATTACTCTGAAAATCAAGGACGCAATCTGTGACAAATTCCACAAACGTACCAACAAACGCCCCAGCGTGGACGCAGTAACCCCGGATGTCCGTGTGCACGGATTTCTCGATGCGCAAAAATTTACTTTATATCTAGACACATCGGGAGATGCACTGATTAAGCGAAATTTACGAAAAACTTCTGGAGAGGCTCCACTCCGAGAAAATCTCGCCGCTGGGATATTGCAACTTGCTGGCTGGAAGCCTGGTGCCCCACTATTAGATCCAATGTGCGGCAGGGGTACATTTTTCTTGAAGCTGTACAAATGTCACTAAATATTGCACCGGGAACAGGGCGTAGTTTTGCTTTTGAGAAACTTAAGAAATTTGATGGCGTGCTGTGGAATAAATTGAAAAGAAAATCTGTAGCCCGACAGAAGCAAAAATTACCTCAGCCAATATATGGCAACGACTTATATGGTAATGCTCTAGTAGATGCCCATGCCAATCTTTCTATGGCTGGATTTGCTGAGATAGTTGTACTGAAACAGGGAAACATTTTAGAAATTCCCGCACCCGCATCAGCCGGCATACTTATTACTAATCCGCCTTATGGCAAACGTACAAGTGAACAGAAAGAACTTACAGAACTCTATCCAAAACTAGGGGATGTACTAAAGAAAAAATTCATCGGCTGGAACGCTTATTTTTTCACCGCCGATACCCTTCTCCCAAAATTAATACGTTTAGCTGCCTCACGTCGAGTCCCCTTATTTAAGACTGCGCTTGAATGCCGCTTACTGGAATATAAAATGGTAGTGGGAGAAAATGAGAAGGATAAAGAAAGTTGAGACCGTGCAAAGGTCGAATCCGACTTCTACAGCTGGTCAAAATATGTAAATGAAACTAGGAACAAGAGTAGTTTTTTTGTTGATATTTCTGAGCTGTTCAAGCTTGGTTGGATATGCTCTATATCTTCAGCTAGTAACCCACCTTTTACCTTGTCCGCTTTGCATAGCACAACGAGTTGCCTATTGGCTGGTAGGTTTAACGGCTCTATTTGCGTTTTTCCATAATTCACGAGGCGTTGGTTGTCAAATATATAGTAGCTTAATAGCCGTATTCGCACTTCTTGGGACGTTAGTTGCACTACGCCATTCCTGGTTAATTCGATATCCTGAAGCGTTCGAATGCGGAATTAGTACTGAAGAAAAATTCCTGAATGACCTATTTATAGCCAAATGGTGGCCAAGTATGTTTGAAGCTAATGGAGACTGTGCAGAGGTGACATGGGAATTTATGTCACTCACTATTCCTGATTGGTCAGCTGGCTTTTTTATACTTTTTTTTATACTTGCAGTTTACGTTTTATTTTCCAGTCACAATCGCTACTAAATTAACGTAAATCTTTGCATCCTAGCAGGATGGCTATTAATTTTATATTAAACCCACTGCTTAAGGCACGTAAAACAACGCTACACCAAGTTCTCTATTTGTGCTTGATTCAGAACGATAAAAGAAATGGCGGGATGGCACTGATGTTCCACCCTGCCATTTCTTTTATTAGAACTAAGCCAAATAAGAAGCAAATACTGCTGTAGTGAAATCAGAAATCTAGGAAATATATTTCCTGCCTACGGGGCCGCTGGTTAATCTGTGGATGTACCTTGATTTTCCGAATCTTCTGGATCTATATATTCTATGACAATAGAACGCTTCTTCTCGGTAGACGAAGCCAAGTCCTGATCCGTTTCATCTGGCCCCTCTAATTCATAATCCATAGAACGTGGTGGGTTGCCATCATGTACCAAACTACGCCGGCGCTGCAAATAAGCATCACGTAAGAATTCGTATTTATCTAGTGCAGCCTCGCCTATAATTTCTTCTGTATCCAACAGACCCGCACGCGTATCAACAGCTGCTACCGCTCCCATCGCTGCACCAACACCAAAAGTAATGAACCCTGAATAAAACATTGGGCTGGTAACTAAGTCCACCAACGTTGCGGGACCATCGCGCATATTGCTCCCCCCTATAAAGGGTAATACTATATAAGGGCCAGTAGAAACACCCCAATGGCCTAGCGTCTGACCAAAGTCTTCATGTCTCTTTGGAAAACCATAGTCAGTTCCAAAATCAACTAGACCTCCCATCCCAAGAATAGTGTTAATCA
>QIFK01000048.1 GCA_003230615.1 Nitrosospira sp.
CCGACGATCAGAAGCCGTATACGATTACGGAGAGGGGGCTCTTTTTTCAGCAGCATCAGAAAAACTTGAACCAAGCTTGGATAGTCTTTTACGGCTGCCATTCTTCCAACACTACCTATGACAAAAGCTTTTTCCGTAAAGAATCCTTGTGGCCCAATATGATTAGCGAGTTTTCCTCTACGTGGGTGAAAGCAAAGACTATCAACGCCGTTATAGATCTGGTTAATACGATTTGGAGCTACGCCTACTGTGTTGACCAACCAGTATTCAAGATCCTTGCTAACAGCAATGAAGTGATCAACGAAAGGGCGAATTGTTTTACGTAATAGGTTGTATTTGTGGTTCTTCCCATACAGGTCAAGTATATCTCGACCATGTTCTCCATGTATTCGTGCCCGAATCCGTGCTGCAGTAGCAATTACTTGTCCCTCAATAGTTGCTAGGTTTCGAGTGTGTACTATATCCGGTTTGAGATGCCTCAGCGTCTTGAAAAGGTCTAGGTAGAGACTCAGATCTCGTCCTTCGCGCTTATCTAATGCCACAATTTTTACATTTTTTCTAGTTATACGCTTACTAAAATCAGAATAACCTTTTAGGCATACGATGGCATGCCGGTAGCGTTCTGCAGGGATATGATTGATTAGATTGACCAAGCCATTTTCTAATCCACCAACACCCAGGTGATGGATCACATGAACAATGAGAGGAGGTTGTTTAATTCTTTCCGAGAATTTTATCGGATTTTGTACGCGGTTATCGACTCCTTGCATCATGGAGCCCCTTTATTATTGTTGGCATCACATCATCTAGAAAATCTTGGAGTATTGGAACAGTTTCATCTGGTTTTGCTTCGTAAGGAGTAGCAATGATGAGTCCCTTTTCATCTTCATCACCAACTAAGAGTTTAATTCTGGCTAGAGTGAGTTGAGTAGTTTTTCTCAAGTTTTTATCATCCAAGGTTACAGCAAGCATATTTCTAGATTTCCTGTAAAGTCTGCACGATCATGCCACTTTGTTTCCTGATGACATAAATTGATTCTGCAAATTATCTGGGCAGTTCTTATCTGTATCATTTGTCTGTTCCTGGAGAAGTAATGTATCGACCCGATCTAGGATCTTTTTCCAGTTGTAATCTTCTAGAACACGGGCTCTTGCAGCATGACCCATCGTCACATTTGGCCCGTTCTTGATCTGAGCTATGACACGATCGGCAAAATCTCGTTCGTCGTTTTCCACGAATAGTTCTTGACCGTGAACGGCACATATACCCTCTGCTGCTTGGGGGGATACGATTACGGTTTTCTTCATGGCCATCGCTTCTAGTACTTTGTTTTGTATCCCACGGGCGATGCGTAATGGCACCACTACTAAGGACGCATGGGCAATGTAAGGTCTGATGTTTTTAACTGAACCAGTTACAGTAATACCGGGTGAGGCGGCTAGTGCCTTGACTCTAGCAGTCGGACGGCTACCGACAATATAAAATTCAACTAAAGGAAGTCGGGCGCGAATTGAGGGAAGGATTTTGTGGGCAAACCACTCCACAGCATCGACGTTGGCCCAGTAATCCATGGCTCCAGTGAAGACCAATGTATTTATGTTATTTAGGTATGGATTGGAATAGTCATTTTCCGGCGAAAAATAGTCTGCATCAACACCGTTGTTGAAGTATGTGATACTTGCTGCCGTCTCAGGAGCAAGCTGCTTGAAAAAATTAGCCTCTGTCTCAGAAACAAAGGTTGCGCTGTCAAAGTCCTTAGCTATTTTTCTTTCATAATCCAGTAGCAGTTTGGATTCACGCTGATAGAGCCAGTTTAGTGGCCAAGTTCTTGTTTTTGAGTATTGTCTCCATTTATCTGAGTCAACGTCTACAAAGTCAATTACACGATGGGTTGAGCAGGATATATCTACATACTGTGCCATAGCCGAGGAAAACACCAGAATATTTTTGATGGGTTGTCTTTCCAGTAAATTGTTTACCCATACTTGCAAATCTATATCCCTGTAATAGGGTAAAGTTAGAGGGTGGTTGGTGAGCATACTTGAAAGACTACGCATGCGGGCGACCAGTGGGTGGAGCTTGACGAAACAGGTCTCACTACAGAGTTCTTTGACTTTTTCAACGTACTCCCAGTCTTTCTCGTCATCAATGAAAGTACCTAGATGAATGCGATGGTTCTGGCTCAGGTGCTTGAGTAAGTGGTAGGAACGTATCTTGTCTCCCTTGTTTGGTGGATACGGAATTCGGTGGACGAGATATAGAAGCTCTTGCATTAATCTAACCCAGGTTTCTTACGATGTGCGGGCCAATGAGATTAGCTAAGGTCAGAGGTAGTTTTTGCCAAGCTTTGATGAAGATCTGATATTTTGGATTAAGCGGATTATGATCGGGTATCGCTTTAGCTTGGTGGAGCTGATATTCGTAATAGAGTTGCTGCGGTTCGAATCCCCAGTTCTTTTTGAAATCGAAAGATCCAGTGTCGCGTTTACTGCGGCCAAAGTCGAAGATTTTATACCCCCTTTCGCAGGCACGCCGCATCAGTTCCCAGTACATGAAATCGTTACTCGCTAAATTCCGTGCCTCACTGGTACCCCCTCCATAATAGGGTAAGACCTCGTCGCGAAAATAAAAGCTCATTACACTGCTGACGGTACGTTCGTCCTTAGTAATAGTTAGAATCTCACAATCTTCAGGAAAAGTTTTCTTGAGAAGACGAAAGTATTTTTTCGAGAATACCGGT
>QIFK01000119.1 GCA_003230615.1 Nitrosospira sp.
TTGGGCTGCGATACTATCTAACTGTTTTTGACCTGCCTGATTCAGTGCCTGGGATTCGAATGTCATCTGTAGCCTCCTATCAATTATTTGTACAGGCGCAGATTTTAGTGGCACTATTTATTGATGTCACTAGGGCTTGCCGTAAGCTCACGGAATATCGAAGTGCCAAATCAACGGCGGCTTATTGGACGGAATTAAGCAATCAATCGCAAGCTGGTTGGGTGGAGAACATTCTTGATCGAAGTAATGTTGATAACGAGTCACTATCTGTGGTCTGTATTCTGGATGCAGGAGTTAATTTCGGTCATCCACTGATTAAAAAGGTGCTTCCAGAAAATAGTTGTCTGGCTGTGGATACAGCCTGGGGCACTGATGATCATCATGTACATGGTCATGGCACCTCAATGGCCGGTATCATCGCTTACGGTGATCTTGCGGCAGCTCTGGAATCCTCTGGTCAGATTGATTTGTTGCATAAATTAGAATCTGTAAAAATTCTACCTCGTCCCCCGGAGCAAAATGAACCGAATCTTTGGGGCTATATTACTTCTCAAGCTATTAGCCGCGCTGAAATTCAGACTCCAGATAGAAACCGTTGTATTTGTATGGCAGTTACCGCTGAAGACACACGCGACCAAGGGCGCCCTAGTTCATGGTCAGCCACATTGGATCAACTTGCTTCTGGCGCTGACGATGAAACTCGCCGTTTGATTATTGTAAGTGCCGGAAATACAACTTCGAGTATTACTGAAGCTGCACAACAATATCCACATACCCAGCTCACAGACTCAGTACATGACCCTGCGCAGTCATGGAATGCGCTAACAGTAGGTGCATACACAAAACTTGATCAAATAACGGACCCTGATTTTGCTGAATATACACCGGTTGCTCCCAAATATGGACTCTCGCCATTTTCTACCACATCTACAACATGGGAAGAGAATAAGTGGCCCATGAAACCAGAGCTGGTTTTAGAAGGTGGTAATTTGGCTGTTGATACCACGGGGTTCGTTACAGAGTGTGCAGACTTGTCTCTGTTATCGATATCTCCCGATCCCCAGCAAGCACACTTTTGTTATTTTAATATGACTAGTGCAGCCACTGCTCAATTGGGCTGGATGGCTGGCAAACTACAGGCAATGAATCCTGATTTTTGGCCTGAGACCATCCGGGCGCTTTTAGTTCATAGTGCAGAATGGCCAGAGACATTAAAACGCCAATTTATAAATGACGATTCAAAAACGAGTTTTAAATATCTCCTTAGTATTTGTGGTTATGGTATTCCGAATTTGGAGCGTGCGATGTACAGTGCTCAGAACTCATTGACGTTAATTGCTCAATCTACGCTACAACCATTTGGAAAAAATGATGGTAAAAGTGGATATAGAACAAAGGATATGCATCTGTATGAGTTACCTTGGCCAAAAGAGACTCTGTTAAGTTTGCCCGACGACACCCCAGTAGAGATGAGAATTACCTTGTCCTATTTTGTAGAACCAGGCCCAGGTGAGGTTGGCTGGAAAAATCGGTATCGATACGCATCATATGCCTTACGGTTTGAGCTGAATTCACCAGGAGAATCCAAGAACGAGTTCGCCAAAAGAATCAACAAAGCCGCTAGCTAGAGATGCCGACGAAGATCATCCAGGTACCACAAGCCCGTCGGAACATTGGTTGCTCGGTAGTAATGCGCGAGACCGAGGCTCAATACATTCCGACATTTGGCGAGGTACTGCGGCAGATCTCGCAGGCTCGAATTTAATAGGGATATCACCTACCATTGGGTGGTGGAGAGAACGCAGCTACCTAGAACGCTGGAATCGAGAGGCTCGGTACTCACTTATTGTATCGATTACCACGCCAGATGAAACTGTTGACGTCTATACACCAGTCGCTGTCCAAGTTGGTGTGCCTATTGTGATTCAAGTACCAACATTTTGAAATAGTACATGGCATTGTTTTAAATCGTATTCGGTGAACAAGAAATTTACAATTGATGGTCGCTTAGAAGAAACACTGGGAAGAGAAACACTGGGACACCCATAAAAATTAAATATATTTATAGCTTTGAATCAAATACTTATAGAATAACTGCCCTCAGTTTCGATTTGAAACGGTATATTTGGGCAATTAATACGCATAAAAAAGACGGCCCCTATTACGCCACTAGTCCAAGCACTCTTGCCAACCGATGGAAGGGAACGTGTTAGGCACGCAATAGGATTTAACCGTCTGATAACTACTATTGTCTCACGTACATG
Source organism: Nitrosospira sp. (assembly GCA_003230615.1). GTDB lineage: Bacteria > Pseudomonadota > Gammaproteobacteria > Burkholderiales > Nitrosomonadaceae > BJGV01. The sequence goes on from QIFK01000119.1 coordinate 2,265, forward strand.
AAAAATTAAGTAAAATATTTTAAACCATACTGTGAATATTTCACATTTTTTTCGACAAGTATCAGTATTAAATTTAGATTGTATTGTTTATGATTAAAATTCTAAACGCTAGTTATTTGCTTTAGTTCTATCCAGTTAGCAAGTATTCATTCAACTGGTTGAATTGCGCGCTGGCAGGACAACGATAGAAACTTATCGGAGTAAATTAGTAGTTTTCAATCCAAACTGGTTTAGTGTGGTGTTTGCTTCTATTAAAACCAGAATTCAAAGCACTTGTAGTGGAACCTAGGTGAAATAGCAAAAAGGAACTTATCAATGCCACAAACAATAAACAAAAACTTTGTTGTATTAATAGGCGGACCTGGTACCTATAAAGGTTGCGACCCTGCTCATGACCAGACTTGGTCAAATTATTTGGTTCCTATTCAGGTTGCCACAAAGGATAGATTACTAAACAAAGATCCCAATGAAATAA
>QIFK01000153.1 GCA_003230615.1 Nitrosospira sp.
TGTTCCCTTGTTCGCTGTATGAGTATAGGAGCATAAGAAAATTCTTGATTGATTATGTTTGTGTTAAAGATTATGGCCAAAAATGATCATTCAAGCAAGCTAAGGGGGCAGATGACAGTAAGGGGAGGGAAAAGAAATCTCGCTTTTACCAACTTAGCCTAATGAACAACCCAAACAGGCACAACAAACAACTAGCTGTGCGAGAAAATACAAATTCTGGGTTGTTAATTCTTGCCATTCAAGAGACCCAAGCGTAAACTTGATTACTTGTTACATAATCAAGTTGCACGATGAACAACATTATAAAAACCCATGGCGGTAGGCGCCCCGGAGCCGGGCGTAAACCTGGTAATAGCGTAGCTCAGCCCACTACAGTCATACGTGTTCCGGTAAACACAGCCGGAACCATCAAAGACTTTGTTTCTGCCTTAAAAGGAAAGCACTCGTTACAGGGACAGGCTGGTGTCGTTGATCTGATCCAATTCGCACAAACTAAGCAACGTGTCATTCTTCCGCTCTATACGTCGAAAGTGTCTGCCGGCTTTCCCTCCCCAGCTGATGACCACGTCGAACAGCGACTCAATCCAAGCGACTATCTCGTGGAAAACGATACTACAACCTTTTTCGTACGCGTCAAAGGTGACTCAATGATAGAGGCCGGTATCTTCGATAATGACGTGCTGGTTATTGATCGTTCTAGAACTCAGCAGACTGGTGACATCGTCCTTGCGGTGCTAGACGGCGAATTCACTGTAAAAACTCTGGATTGGTCTAGAAAAAGTGTGAAGCTTATCCCGGCCAATCGGAACTACCCTGTCATTGAAATCAAGAAAGGTCAGTCACTTGAAATCTGGGGCGTTGTCACCGGTTCCATGCGCAAATTCAAATGAGCCGCTCCATCGCTCTCGTTGACTGCAACAACTTTTACGTCAGTTGCGAGCAAGTATTTAATCCAAAGTTAAAAGGTAAACCGGTGGTGGTGCTTTCCAATAATGACGGCTGTGCAGTTGCCAGAAGCGACGAAGCAAAGGCGCTCGGTATAAAAATGGGGCAACCTTGGTTTCAGTTTAAAAAATTAGCAAGAAAACATGGCGTCATCGCCTACTCTTCCAATTATACGCTCTATGCTGATATGTCCAATCGAGTGATGAACATTCTTTCCGAGTTCAGCCCTAATCAAGAAGTGTATTCCATTGATGAATGCTTTCTCGACCTCACGGGATCTTGTAGATGCAATCTGACTGACCATGTACAAAAAATTCGTAAGCGCATCCGACAACAAACAGGATTACCTGTATGCATAGGAATTGGAGCATCCAAGACACTAGCGAAACTCGCGAACTATATCGCCAAGAAAAACTCACAGTTCCAACATGTATGCGACCTTAACGCTATGACAATACTGGAGCAAAATAGATGGCTACACAAGATCAAAATTGGAAAAGTATGGGGCGTCGGTAAGCAACTTGTACCAAAGTTGCGGCAGATCGGTATTTATAATGCACTCGATCTGAAACATGCTAATCCAGAAATACTAAACCTGCGGTTTTCGGTATTGTTAAAGAAAACCGTCTACGAACTTAATAATGTAATCTGTATTGAACTGGAAGAAATGGCTGCGCCCAAGAAACAAATAATTTACTCCCGCTCCTTCGGTGTGCTGGTGACTAGCCTCGAAAGGCTAGAGCAATCCGTTGCCCTCTATGTTAGCCGTGCTGCCGGGAAACTACGCCAACAGAATTCCTATGCGGGGTCAATCCATGTCTACATCCGCACTAGTCCGTTCAATAAGAAAGAATCTTGCTACGCCAACAGTATAACCATCCCATTACCGGAACAAATAAACGACACCTTGGCGCTTATGCGGATCGCATCATGGGGACTACGTAAGATTTACCATAGTGGGTACAAGTACCAAAAGGCAGGAGTCATGCTATCCAAACTCGTTTCGAGTGAAGAGTGCCAGCCTGACCTGTTTAGTAAAAAAAAGGTACGGAGCAAATCAACCAATCTAATGATGGTACTAGATCAGGTTAATGCGCTGATGGGAAGAAAAATGTTGGCCATCGCAGCCGAAGGCATCACACAACCTTGGAAGATAAAACAGAACAACAGAAGTCCGAGGTATACGACTAGCTGGGATGATTTGATAACGGTTAATCAATTTAATGTAGGGGAATGCTGGGCCGGAGTTAAATCTCCATAGATGCACAGTAGCTTGATTCTCTTTTCTACAAAGGCCCTTATAGATTTTATTTAGTCAGTAAGTTGGAATTTTCCTGATTAAATTAGATCTGGTTTATGTCGATCATTATCAATATAACGATTAATCCAGAAATACTCTGTTTACAATGCGGTATAGGTAGAGGCCATATGTTTAGTTTATGCAACATACGTGTTAAAATATTGTCGTAGTGGAAGCTTAACAAAACGCTAAATAAGGAGAGTGATATAGAGGCCGTACTTGCTAACCCGAGAGGATTTTGTGCTGGCGTGGTACGCGCCGTAGAAATTGTCGAGCAAGCACTGGTACTTTATGGAGCACCAGTCTACGTGCTACACCAAATCGTGCACAACCAGCAAGTAATCCACGATTTGGAGGCACGCGGGGTTATTTTTACCGAAGATATGGAGAGTATCCCCCTTGGAGCGGTGACCGTGCTCAGTGCGCATGGTGTTTCCGACGCCGTTATGGAAGCAGCTCGTACCCAAGATCTAGAAATTATCGATGCGACTTG
>QIFK01000220.1 GCA_003230615.1 Nitrosospira sp.
TTTAGAGCTACGGCGCGAGGAATTTGTTCCTACAGCTTATCGCTCCCTAGCATTTGTAGATATGGAAATTCCGCTGGGACACGGCGAAGTGATGCTTGCTCCCAAGATGGAAGCGCGTATTTTACAGGAATTGCAGGTTAGAAAGGGTGATAGGATTCTGGAAGTGGGTAGCGGTAGCGGTTACTTGACTGCATTGTTGGCTAAGAAAGGCGGACATGTTTACAGCATCGAGATCGTACCAGAGCTAAAAATGATCGCAGAAAAAAATCTCCAAGCCCATGGCATCGTCAATGTAACTCTGGAAGAGGGTGATGCTTCCCATGGTTGGCCTGGACACGGGCCTTACGACGTTATCGTGTTGACCGGTTCCACACCTGTTTTACCTGAAGCGTTTCAGAGAAGTCTTATAACTGGCGGGCGCCTATTTGCGGTAGTAGGTGACGTACCAGTGATGAAGGCCGAACTTGTCACTTGTGTGGAAGAAGGTGTGTACAGCACAGTTGGTCTGTTTGAGACCTGTATTCCTCCACTTAGGAACGCGCAGCAAGCAAAACGGTTTGTTTTTTGATTTCCCAATTCCTAAGAGCTATCAGCTTGACCGATCTATCGTCTAAACTGTCCTTAATTGGGTGATAGTCTCATTTTCTTCCTATGAAAGAGCTAATCTAGAATTAAAGTGAATATTTCGCAATACGTTTATGCAGTATTAATTATTGGGGTGACTTTACATACCCCGCTAAATGCTGCTGACCTGATGGATATTTACCGTGATGCGCTAGAGCATGATGCTATGCTTCTGCTCGAGCCGCACACCTGGCAGCCCAGGAGAAATTGCCTCAGGGTAGAGCAGGACTGCTTCCTACTCTCACGCTCACAGGAGTTCGTAATAGGCAACTTATAAACACAAATCGGGGGCCTGAAGTTACGATTGATAGAACTGGCCTGACTATCACAGCGATCCAGCCACTTTTCCGCATGGAAAATTTCGTCGCCTACGAACAATCGAAAATCCAGGTCATACAGGCAGATTCACAATTCATCATAGCAGCCCAGGATCTGATCTTGCGTGTGGCGCAGGCGTATTTTGACGTGTTGATTACTCAGTTCGACTTGAGCGTGGTGGAAGACCAGAAGAAATCCTTTGAACATCAACTGAAACAGGCCAAAGCCAGCTTCGAGGCGGGCATTTCTACCATAGTTGACACCTACGAAGCTCAGGCTCGCTTTGATTTAACAGTTTCGCAGGAGATCATCGCTAAGAATAGGCTAGAGATTAATAAACGTAAACTGGAGAAGTTTACCGGTCGCTTTCCTGATAGTCTTGCACGCTTACACGAACGCGATCCCGATTTGTTTACCCTAAAGTATGCCAATATGGATAATTGGCTAACAATAGCCGAACAGAATAGCCTTACAATTCGAGTTCAACAGTCAGTGTACGAAATTGCTAAAAAAGAGGTAGAAAGAGCCAAGGCAGGGCATTATCCGACCCTTGATTTGGTTGCGCTCTACAGTGATCAGAAAGGTGTAGGCGGAGCAATTACTGGAGAGGGCATAGACCTTACTTCAAAGGAAATAGGGCTTAGGCTTAATGTTCCGATATTCAGTGGATTTGCGGTTCAGTCGCGTGTGCGTGAGGCGCTAGCTAATCAGGATAGAGTGCTTCAGGATATGAAAAATACTCGTCGCGACACTGCGCTTCAAGTGAGTGAGCAGTATCTCAACGCTACCAATGGTCTTGCCCTGGTAAAGGCGCTGATACAAGCTGTGAGATCTACCCAAAGCCAATATGAATCAACTAAAGTTGGCCAGGAAGTAGGGATAAGGAATGAGGTCGACGTGTTGAATGCACGGGGACTTTATTCTGTTGCGCAGAGAGATCTCGCCCGGGCATACTATAATTTGCTCATATCAAGATTGAGGCTCGAAGCAGCGGTAGGTGAGCTTGATGAGGAAGATTTGGTACAGATAAATGAGGTTTTGCAGTAGCAGGATTGATCGTCCTAGAATGTATCATTCGATACTAGCAAAACATATTTTAAAAAAACAGCATGTTATTATATTCAGGTTGGATTACGATTTTTTTTATTTACGTTATGTAACCACTATGTAACCACGTTTACTAAATATGGAGCGTTTTAGGAAGCATTAAATAATCAGAAAATATGGGCGTAATAAAATTTTCATAGATGAATTGAAGTAAACGATATGAAAAAGCTACTGTTAACTTTAATGCTGGTTTTTGTAAGTAGTAGTGCAATAGCGGAGTGGGTTGGGGTTGGGAAGGGTAAAAATTTTTGCCTTGGAACCCACACTTTGCGGGAAGATAAAAAGAAAGAAATTGCTTACATGGATTTGAATGTTAATGCCGCACAGTCAAGATTATGGATGCGTAAGAAGTTATAAAGAACCACAAAAGTTTTTTGAAATTTTTTCGCCAAAATTGGGGAAAGGAAAGAGAGGTAGATACTACATTGCACTTAGTTGCCATAAGTGGACGTTTGTATGTTCACAAAACCCGGCACTAGGCTGGACTTAATACTTTTACTAACGCATTCATCCCGCATACAGCTTATCCATCAACTCTCCCAGAGTTCTACCTTCCTTTGTCGGACTGTAGTAGTCATCAAACCCATGTGTAGCCAACCGTTCTTCACACAAGTCGTTTAGCTCACTCGATATTTCATCAGGAAGTAACTTCTTATTTTTCGACGCCAGCTTATCGAATAGCTCACGATGGCCTTCTGACAATGGAAGCACTGCCTGCATAAAACGAATTTCTGATAGGTTAAGAGTAATCACTGGTTATTTTTTCCTCTGCAGAAAATGCTCTGCTTTTTTCATTGACATGAATTTACTGAATTAATTAGGTTTACTTTTATATCGGACTCCTAAAAGAAATACTTAGGCTATTAAACCCCTTGAATGTCTGCTTTGTGCCAAAAGCGGACATTCGCAGACTTTTCTTTTAAAACTAATTTCTCTGTAAAATTGGGGAAAGGGAGAGGCTTAGTCTAGGAGAAGTGATCGGTTGAATATAGATTTAAATCATTCTTCGTGAAAGTGACCACAACTCGAGCATTTTTCAGCTGAGTACTCCTCGACAACTTCTCTGATAATGTCGGTCATCTCTTTTCTATCTTTGAATTCGTGGGCATGTTCTGGATTCGGTCTCTTTTAATCTTCATCACCAGTGGCAAGGCATCTAAAAGTTAAATTATAAGTTAGAATTATGTTACCAACAAAATTTGTTTGCGAGGATAGTTTTGGTGGTCTTACTGTCTTCATTTTTTTTCCTGAAGAAGCACAATAAGCCTTTGCGTCTTGAATCGCTCTTATTTTAATTGCTCCCTCTCCTCCTACTCTACTTTCTGTCGTTATAGTATAGGTGTCTGGACCAGCGGGTATAACGCCAGTTGATG
>QIFK01000184.1 GCA_003230615.1 Nitrosospira sp.
TCCACTCAATGCGATTTGCAGTTAATCCTTCACGTAATGCTTTTATAATAGGAATACCACCAGCCACTGCCGCCTCAAAAGCAACCATCACACCCCTTCTCTGTGCTGCAGCAAAAATTTCGGTGCCGTGCGAGGCAAGTAACGCTTTGTTTGCAGTAACTACATGTTTGCCATTTTCAATAGCTTTAAGGATTAACTCTTTTGCAATGACATTGCCACCTATCAATTCAATTACGATGTTAACATCAGGATGTGTAACAACATCGTTTAAATCGGAAGTAATCAAAGTTTCATCACCGGCAATCTTGCGCGCCTTATCAACTTCGCGATCTGCGATAATCTTGATAACAATACCTCGTCCTGCACGGCGAGCGATTTCTTCTTGATTACGCTTAAGTACCGCAAACGTACCGCCACCAACAGTTCCAATCCCTAACAGGCCTACATTTATAGGTTTCATATCTTTAATTTAAGGGAATATAACACCCCGCCTCTTTGTAAGATCAAGATAGATTTCACTATAAGCATCTACAATACGAGCGTAAACATACATCATGCACGTATGCCGCTCTTTTTTTCTACTTATCATTATGTTCCATGAAGATTTCGATAACGCTCAAGATAACACGCAATACGACTAATTGCTTCGATAAGATCATCACTATTGGGAAGAAACACTACGCGAAAATGATCCGGATGTGGCCAGTTAAAACCACTTCCTTGTACTAATAAAACTTTCTCCTCCATCAATAAATCTAACACAAATTGCTGATCGTCTTTAATTGGATACACCTTAGGATCCAAGCGGGGAAACAAATACATTGCTGCAGGCGGCTTAAAACAGCTAATACCAGGGATTTCTGTAAGTAGCTTCCATGCAAGATCACGCTGCCGCACAAGTCTTCCATCCAGCATGACCAGGTCATTTATACTCTGATATCCACCAAGTGCAGTTTGGATACCATATTGCGCAGGGACATTGGCACATAAACGCATAGAAGCAAGCATGGTAAGCCCTGTAATATAATCCTGAGCATGATTTTTTTTCCCAGAAACTATAGCCCAGCCCGAACGAAATCCGGCAACACGATAGTTTTTCGATAAACCACAAAAGGTCACAAAAAGAACGTCATTTGCTAAGGAAGCAATTGAGGTATGCTTAGCATCACCATACAATACTTTGTCATATATCTCATCAGCATAAATAATGAGGTGGTTCTGACGGGCAATCTCGATAATCTCGTACAATAGCTCATCAGGGTAGAGTGATCCAGTTGGATTATTAGGGTTGATAATGACTATGGCACGAGTCCTAGGTGTAATCTTTGATCGAATGTCCTCTAAACTAGGCAACCAACCCGATTGCTCGTCACACATATAATGTCGTGCCACCCCCCCTGTCAACACAACTGCTGCAGTCCATAAAGGATAGTCAGGCGCAGGAATCAGTACTTCATCTCCGTTGTTTAGGAGAGCCTGCATAGCCATAACAATCAGTTCAGAAACACCATTACCAATATAAATATCCTCCATCTCCACATTTTGTATATGCTTCTCTTGAGCATAGTGCATGATTGCTTTGCGTGCGGAAAACAAACCCTTCGAGTCACAATATCCAGATGCATCAGATAGATTATGAATTACATCCCGTAATATCTCTTCAGGCGCATCAAACCCAAATGACCCAGGGTTGCCTATATTAAGTTTAATTATATGTTGCCCCTCCTCTTCCATTTGCTTGGCGCGATCAAGTACTGGTCCACGGATGTCATAGCAGACATTTGCTAACTTGCTAGATTTTAGTATTGGTTGCATAGTTGAACAAAAATCCGAGTCTGTTGGAAGAGGTGGTAAAAATAGAACTTATATGATAATTAAGGAATTACGTAACCTATTCTATGAACCTTAAAAAACTATATTTCTTCTATCACTTTTTCTACTTTATCACTATACGAAAAAGATGTAATGTTACCTGACTGGCTAACCTGCTGCAAATGGAGACCTTTATTGAAGCTACATCTTTCCAAATTATCTGAAAAAAATGTTTTCACTGGCTATGGCTCTGGATATGTCATAGTTAACCAAACACGCTACGAAAATAGCTTGATCATAATGCCAGATCGTATTATTGAAAATTGGCAGGCACAAACTTTTCAACAACTTACCGCAGAACATTTTGAGCTCCTTTTTCCGTTTAAACCTGAAATAGTGTTATTGGGAACCGGCACCACACTGTGCTTTCCCTGCCCATCAATAACAAAAGAGTTAACAGCACTAAAAATTGGTGTTGAGGTGATGGATACCAATGCAGCCTGTCGTACCTACAATATCCTTATGACAGAGGGGCGAAATGTAGCAGCAGCGCTATTAGTTTAAAGATACTTAATTTTTACTATCTTTCATTTGCTGATATTTTTGACAAAATACGATTACGCATTTGTCACTTCCAATCCTTTTTTATCAGGTAAATCTACAGCAGCACTAACTGAGAGATTAAAGATATTTAAGCATAACCGCATCCTGTCAGATACAGGAGGTCCCAGTCAACTTGATCCGTAACATATTCGGCCACAACTTTACGCTAATTAGCTTGCTACATAATCAGCTAGAGGTAATAGCCCCCAAAAACAACAATAAAAAAACGCCTCCGATTTTACTGGAGGCGTTTTAACATGACTACTTAATGGATTACGGCTTTGTTGCGTAACCCTTTCTCTTGTCGTT
>QIFK01000068.1 GCA_003230615.1 Nitrosospira sp.
TCTTTTCCAACGATACTTTCTTGTTGCAAGGCATGCGTAGTATGGGGTTAAGTGCCCTTGATTGTTTGCCACCAGCTAAACGTTTTGTGGCTAAACGCATGATGTTTGGTTCAAGAGGATAATTAGTAACTACATCGCTATTTTTTAGATTCTGCACAATAATTTCTTTCCATGGAATTGTCATGGGTTTAGAATTACGGCCTGTGCTAATTTATTTCTTCGTGTTTTTCTCATTACTTAATAAGAGTCATGCATATCGGCCCCTATTTTCTCAAGAATAATCTGGTAGTTGCACCAATGGCAGGAGTGACCGACCGTCCTTTTCGGCAATTGTGTAAGAAAATGGGAGCAGGCATGGCAGTTTCCGAAATGGTATCCAGTAATTCATTGTTGTGGGGTTCTGAAAAGACCCGGCGCCGTGCCAATCATGAGGGTGAAGTGGATCCAATTTCGGTGCAGATTGCTGGCGCAGACCCTGTAATGATGGCGCAGGCTGCTCGCTACAATGTAGAGCAGGGGGCACAAATTATTGATATCAACATGGGTTGCCCAGCTAAAAAAATTTGTAACACAATGGCAGGGTCTGCATTGTTACAGAATGAGCAATTGGTAGGAAAAATACTTGATGCAGTAGTACGTGCAGTAGATACCCCTGTTACCTTGAAGATCCGTACTGGTTGGGATAAAGAGCACAAAAATGCACTTGTTGTAGCACGCATTGCCGAGAATGCAGGGATCCAGGCACTTGCCATTCATGGTCGTACCCGAGCTTGTGCCTATGCTGGACACGCTGAATATGACACCATCGCCACGGTAAAGGCTGCTGCGAGAATACCAGTTATAGCCAATGGTGACATCAGTTCGCCTGAGGAAGCCAGGAAGGTGCTAGAGTATACTGGGGTTGATGCCGTAATGATTGGACGTGCTGCTCAGGGGCGACCTTGGATTTTTCGCGAAATTAGCCACTACCTTGCTACAGGTAACCACCTTCCATTACCGGAGGTGGCAGAAATTCATCATGTGCTTATTAAGCATTTATATGATATCTACGATTTTTACGGTGAATATTCTGGAGTGCGGATCGCGCGTAAGCATATCTCTTGGTATACAAAGGGGCTGATTGGCTCTGCTATGTTTCGTCACGCCATGAATCAATTACAAACTACCGACCAGCAAGTGTCCGCAGTCAACGAATTTTTCAGTAACCTAGCTGGTTATGGGCGGCGATTGACATATATTGAACGTGAGGAACTAGCTGCATGAGTATAATTAACGAAAATGAAATTGCACGTTGTGTGCGTAAAGCTGTGGAAGGCTATCTTAAAGATCTAGATGGAGCAAAACCTCATCCTATATATGGTATGGTGATACGTAGTGTTGAAAAACCACTTTTTGAGCTGGTGATGAAATATGCTGAAGGAAACCAAACCCGTGCTGCCGAATTGCTCGGTATCAACCGTAATACCCTTCGTAATAAAATAAGGCAATATCGAATCAAATAAAGTGTGAAGTATGCAAGATGGGTAGTAAAGAGACGATTCACAACATTAATTAACGCTTTGCACTTTACGTGCCAGAATATGACCATTAAACAAGCCTTAATTAGTGTTTCCGACAAAACTGGTATTGTCGAACTTGCGCAAGGATTACGCCAATTTGGTGTTGCTATACTTTCCACCGGTGGCACTGCCAAGCTGCTAAAGAATGCTGGTATAGATGTAACTGAGGTCAGTGAATATACCGGCTTCCCAGAAATGCTCGATGGACGTGTCAAAACCCTACACCCAAAAATCCATGCCGGTATCTTAGCGAAGAAGGAATTGCCTGCACATATGACGGCTATGGAAAAGATGTCACTTACAACTATTGAGCTGGTAGTGGTGAATCTTTATCCATTTAGCCAAACAGTGGCTAAGGCCAATTGTAGCCTGGAAGACGCAATTGAAAACATTGATATTGGTGGCCCAACCATGGTTCGCGCTGCGGCAAAGAATTACAAAAATGTGGCGGTTGTGACCGATCCGGAAGACTATACTTCTTTATTGAATGAAATGAAATCAACTGGTTGCACGGTTTCGCAGGAACTCTGTTTCCAGCTTGCTCGCAAGGCTTTCTCCCATACTGCTGCCTACGATAGCGTTATCAGTAATTATCTTACTGGCATTCATTCGGACGGACAGCATAAAATCTTTCCTGCATCTCTTAATCTTAATTTCAGAATTGTTCAGGATTTGCGTTATGGGGAAAATCCACATCAGGAAGCTGCATTTTATCAGGATCTTACCCCTACCGTCCCAGACGGTCTTGCTAACTATACTCAATTACAAGGCAAGGAACTTTCATACAACAACATTGCAGATGCGGATGCAGCGTGGGAATGCGTCAAGACTTTTGATTCGCCAGCTTGTGTCATCGTCAAGCACGCCAATCCATGTGGAGTGGCAGTAGCTAATGAACTCCTTGTAGCATATAAAATGGCGTTTGCTACTGATCCTACTTCTGCTTTCGGAGGTATTATCGCTTTCAATCGAGAGCTGGATGGTACTACCGCTGAGGCAGTGATCAAACAATTTGTCGAAGTGGTAATTGTTCCGGGCATCACCCGTGAGGCAAAACGTTTTCTTTCCCAGAAAAAAAATGTACGCGTATTAATCCTTCCGTTAAAGAATAGAAGTAATACTCTAAACTTCAAACGTGTGGGTGGCGGGT
>QIFK01000192.1 GCA_003230615.1 Nitrosospira sp.
GCGATTTCTACTCGATCGTAGTTGGTCTTATTCTAGATACTCTAATTGGCTCCCTCATTACCTTCGTGAAATTCAATTAGACCTAGATAGCTTGCATAATGTATTAGCTTAATAACAAGTGCGGTGGTTCTTGTCGATTTATAGCGACTATTTACCACATAACTCTGTGGTCTCATGTGAACACCAAGGAATTTTATAGGATCATCTGGCCAGTTCAGATATAAATCTAGTATTAATACTTTGAACTGTTCTCTGAGGCCAATTCGTGGCCTCTTTCCTCTTCCAGATTGAGAGAACTCTTTTGAGAAAAATTTATCCCATAGATAGGTTATAAAGCGATTCGCTTCTGGGTGCTCAGACCAGGTATGCCTGTTAAATTCTTTAGCGTAGTAAAGGTTATCTTGAACATCCATTGGTTTCGAATCTTTCCTAAGGAGATTTTTTTTGGGTGGCTGAAATCGCATTAGAAAGATTCATACTGATAAAGGCTACACAATCCGGTGTAGCCTTCACCAACATGTTTTTTACTCAGGCACTGACTCCATTACCTTGCCTAATTTAGAACCTATGTCTCTTCGACATGCAATGTGAACGTGATATCGCTGCATAACAGTAGTTGTCAGCGCATGCTCTGAAAGGGCAAACTTGATCTGGTCTTCACCCCATTCTTTACTGCCTTTCAATTGCTGAATGCCAATAATTGCCTCTATAAGAGCTTGTTCGAACCAAGCATGAACAATATCTTCCACTACACCCACAATATTCGCTCCTTGCTTAGTTTCTTTTGCCTTACATAGGCGATCGATCATATCTCGGAAAACGCGAAAGTCTGCGTTAATAAATAATGTATTTTGTTCCGGAAGATACTTCGCTGCCCTATCTTCCATGTCACTATCTTCTCGCGAGCCATCTTTTACCGTAACCCACTTTACTATCGGGAAGGGATCGGTCTCGACTTTATCACTGGATACGCCTCCTTGTTTCTCGAAAAGGTGGTATATATTTCCGATTTCCCCATCACGGGTACCCTTAGCAGTAGTTCCAACCGAACTACCAATACCACCTCCGCCGCCTTTCGATTTCGTACCTGATCCGGTCGATGGCCCAGCCGATAATGCAGAAGACTCATCCGACAGATAAACGCCCTGAGGTGTTGGTCTGTACCTACTTACTTTATACAAATCCATAATCCCTTTTAGCCGTTCCTTTATCGTCTTTACATGATCCTTTTCGGATACTCCTGCAGCTTTAGCGTTTACGAACTCTGCGAGTTCAACGGGCATAGTTTCACGAAATTCATGTGCCCAATCTGCCCAAGGGAGCGTCTCACCATTCAATAATAAATAGGTACGTGCAGTATTGGTGGTAAGTACAGTGTTGTCATTTTTAATCGGCTCAAGATAAAGAACAACAAACCTCATACCAAATAGAATTCCATAATTCTGAAGCCTTGCTGTGCCAGCACGAGAAGTCTGCCTGTCATACAACTCGTTTTGATATAAGGCGGCAACATGACCTGCAGACTCTACGTAACCACTATTACTCGTAATTGCAGGTTCTTCTTTAAGTATCCACCAATGTACGTTGGCTGTTTCAAGCTTGTGAACGCCAGAATATTCTGTGTGTTTGTCTAAATACTGTTTCTGACCGGTTATATTTCGCTGAATATTCCGATCTGTGTCAGAGCGTGGTGAATCCCAACCTTCTCTAGCACGAACTGAAACATTATCTGGAAACTGAAAGTATCTGGTGTTTAAGTACTTCGAAATCCAGCGAGAGGGCGCGGCTGCTTCCTTCGGTGGCTCCATAGTATTTTCTGAAGCTTCTTTCCCCAACAGGATGACTTTCGTTCCATGTTCGCCGATTTCCTCAGGCTTAACCGCATCCTCTAGCTCAATGTAATGCGAAAAGGTTCCATCAGCCCGTTCCCACTGCTTCAAACCATACTCACCTGTTTCGGGGTCTTTTGCTAGTTGGATCATTACACCGATCCCATTCTTCCATGATTGGTAAATTATTCCCTCTGGATTTTTGGTTGCGGCTGCGATCTTTGCACCGATACCATAGTTTGCGGCGAATGATTGCACTGAACCTGAAGAAGAGAGCTGGTTGATATATTTCAGCATTTCCTCCCCGGTCATTCCGTCACCTGTGTCGATGACACATAGCTTCATTACGTCCCCTAGATCGTAATAGATCCAGTCAACATCCCAGTAAATATGTCCGGGAACGCCCGTGCGTTCAATAGCTTCTTTTCCGTTCTGGGTTAACTCGCGTAGGTATTGGAGGGGCGCGCAATCTTGACCTAGCCGGTCAAGTAGGAAACCGACATTAGCGACGGTCATAGGCAGGGACTTACCCCCACCCGATATGGTGTGGTTACTAGACATGTAATTCTCCTATCATCACGGTGGCAATTGCGACCGTTTCGATTGAAGTTCTCTTACCAGGCTGGTGTCCAGTGGCAGAATTTGCGACTTTCAACACATACCGATTGGGGGCCACGGACAATGATAACTCCGGCCTATTAAGAGATCAAGGCAGGAAGTTACAGCTAATATAATCGACCCCAAAGCAGGCGTTCAAATTTCATCTCTCAAGGGTGGCAATGTGCCCAGGGTGTGTGAAAACTCCTGAATCTGGCATTGACGATAAAATATTTCCCACTTAGGCTTCAGTCAAGCCTTAAATTGCATTCGAT
>QIFK01000158.1 GCA_003230615.1 Nitrosospira sp.
AAGACTAACCAACTTAGTTGTTTTCATATAAGCCAACATTCTTTTCTGCTAATACCAGTATGGCCTATAGTATCCTCCGCCCCACCCTTTCCGGAAAAGGAAGGGATGTCCATAGTAAGGTCCATAGCCATAATAGTAAGGCCCATAGCCATAATAGTTCTGGTATGCCGGCCATAGATGAATAGCTGCGGATAATAGCAATGGTGCCTGAATGACCTTTTTTCCTACCGTACGTTCAATGCCCCCATTAAGGGTTCCCACAACAGTAATTTCCCTGTCTTTAGCATAAATTACAGGATCGAGAAATTCAGTACTTTTAATGACAAAGCGCCCTCCGTGTGGTTCATCTAGTTGAGGGCGCCCTAAATAATCGAGCGGATAGAACAGCGCTTGAACAAGACTAAAATTTTCTTCGTTTTCCACATCAATAATAACCCCGCCCCACCGCACAGAAACATCCTTGTGACTATCTAAGTTTTGACTTGCCTGGGTATAGGTAATATCTACAACACGCGCATCCTTCATTGCCTGCGGCAAGCCAGCGCAAGCGCCTAAGAGCAAACAAGGTAGCAATAGGTATGGATTCATTTTTCCTATAAATATCCGCCTTAAAGTACTCTTGATTTGTTCCATGAACCGATTAGCAGCTTATGTTTCCACCTAAGGAATAGATATTAGCATCTGCTTTAGGTCTAAACTAGCCATTCACCCGTATCTGATTTTTGCAAAAATAGACATATAAAAGAAACGAGCTTTATCTGATTGTATTATTATTACCTATTTAGATAGTTAAATTTATAGTTTCGGCAATGTGTTAAATGTAAATGGTGAAACCAAATCGCTCTTTATTTTCAATAGTACGACCGGTTGATCCATTTAGTAATTGTTGACTAAAAAGGAAAACGTAACGGTGATTCGTGACAGCGTCACACTTGCGGAGATTCAAAGGGAGTGGGCTGGAGTAGGCGCTCTCAGACAACAGCTCCAACGCAGCGCATTTGCGTCGGCAGGTATTACAAGTGGAGTCCATCCATCTGCACTAGTAAACACCGCGTACAACCTTCCTTTCATTCACGCCTTTGCCGTGCTCAATATCGCACTTGAACAACTCAAGAGCGAAGGTCACTTCGTTTGTAATAGCCATTTTCTTGGCGACTTGCTCCAGTGTAGTGAAAAAGCTCTGCCTTGGTGCGACTTCAAACTAATCAGAGCTGGCGTAAAGCTCAGAAATAATGTGGCACATCGTGGGCAGCTACTTGAGCAAGGTGACTGCTGGAAGTACATTGATGCTGTAAATGCAGAATTCTCTGCGTGGCGCATTATATGATAAACAGCTAACAAGCGTTTCGCGATCAGAAGCATGGCACATAGAGTCGACACAACACATCTCTTCAGATTTATGCATGCTCCTTATTAGCTCCTTGATCATTTTCTAGTAGTATAAAAATGTAGGTAAATACCTTAGCAAAAACTAGCTGCTTATTCTTGATCCCATTCAAATCCTTTCTCTTTCATACATGCCAACATATGTTTTCTCCTAAGACGCATCCAAGTTGCGCCCAATTCGTTTCCGTGCAAGCTCTCTACTGCCTTTTCTGTTGCCCATATTTGACATTGTTTTTTTTCTATAGTGTAGTCAACGTCTTCTCCATTTAAAGTATATTTCCCGTTGTATGGTGTTGATACACATCCGTACACCGTTATTAATAAGAATACGATGGTTTTTTTCATCTTTTAACCCAGTTGATTATTACAGAGGAATTATATCTACGCGGTACCAATACTACAAAACTGTCGGCCATCAGAACCATGGCCCCACTAGATCGGGGAATAAATCGAAATGGCTGCACTGGATAACTTGGAAACACTACCCGATCAAGTCACAATTACCGCTATGGCACGTCTCAAGTGTGACGAAAAGATATCTGAAGTGTTAAAGTATTTCGACAAACCTAGTCCGTTTTGCATGCAACTAGGAAGTAAATCTAAGTACGCATGTCCCTTTTATACTAAAAACCAACGCGTGATGTTGTTCAATATATGATATATTTTTGCGCCTTGCGATTGCCTTTATGATCTCCTTAATACTGCCATACGTCTAGATTTTCTGAATTACTATATGCAGTTTCAAAGGGATTCCTCAAGGGCAGGATCAAGGAAAGAATTGATTCGACAAGCCATCATGATGACTTTGTAATAGGCAATGGAACAAGTTGATGAATAACTAGAATACAACTGAGGAATTGCAATGCATAAAGCTATTTTAATGCTGTTGTTGCTTGTTGCCAGTAGTAGTGCGGTGGCTGAGTGGGTTAAGGTTGGCAACAATAAAACTGTTACTATCTACGCCCATCCCACCACAATCCGTAAAACAACCGTCAATAAGGTAAAAATGTGGAGTCTATATGACTATAACACGGCTCAAGAACCCGCTGGTTCTAGACCTTATATGTCAATGAAGTTTCATGATGAATACAACTGCAAGGAAGAGCAGAGCAGAATACTATATTCCATTACCCACTCTGAAAATATGGGCGGCGGCAGATCACTCTATAGTCGTAAACACGACATGATTTGGACTCCAATCTCACCTGGAAGCATATTCCACAATTTGTGGAAATTCGCCTGTGGGCAACGTTACCCCTGAACTAGCCCAGTATTAGC
>QIFK01000051.1 GCA_003230615.1 Nitrosospira sp.
CAGCAATAGTATAAGTCTGTGCTTTTTTTGATAATTTGCTAGGCGTTACATAGCTCGCGAAAAAGCTATCGAGTACCCCGAAATTTCTTGCTGACATTTTTAAGTCCATTTATAGGTACTCTTTAACCCTATACAGTTGTTTTGGCTATTTCGTCCTTGGTCAATTCGAAGTCCTTAACACGGGATTCTATCCGCCCAGTGCTTGTGGTGATGATAATTAATAATTGCTGCAATACGCCAAGCTCTGCGCCGCTTACGGCCTTTATTCTGTATATCACTTTGTCGTCTGTATTCGAACTGGTCTCTAAAACTAACCCTCTCGAAATCTGAGTGGTAAATGAGTTGATCGTCTCACCATTAAGATAAGCGTGATATAGCTCCACATAATCGTTTATTTCACCGATAGCTATCTTTTTGGTATCACAATTATTTGGTGGAGTTTGTGGCGCGCCGTAGTATCGATAAAATTGATTAGTAATGCGCTGGTTGCCAGAACCTATTGGCATACGTGCTGGGTAATCGATTTGACGTGTCGAGTCAGAGAGTAACACCCCTTGGACATTATTCATTGCCTGGTTGGCGTCAAAAGACAGCGTGGTTGGTATTTCTTTGCCGTAGTGTGAGGCCAGCCTGACAGCGGCATTGGTAATAACCATGTTCTCAAAACCACGGTCAATGCCTACCTCACTAGCTGCATCTGGGACATCTTCGAAATTGTAACCTAGACACATTTGCCTGGTTGCTAATTCGGACATCATGGATTCAGTTATCTCCAACGCATCCGAAACTAATTCAGCCGATGGTGATAATGTAATCCCTGATATCCGTAATTTTTTGAATGTCCTATTTACCAGATCGCCCTTAAGCGACATTATTTAAACCTTTTGTCTTTGGTGGTCTGCCACGTTTTGGTAATTCTGGCAGCTTTGGGTCAAGCGTTGGCGGCACAACTGGCGTTTCATCATCATCAGCCGATTCATCTAATTCGCGATGATCCAGCACCCAACCTTCTTGCTCGTGTGCCCGCAAATCTACCATCGTTATTCGCTTCAATTCACAATCAACGCCATGAAAAGTATGGGACGAACCTTTTCTAAATACTAGTATCATATTTATCTCCAAAAAAGAGGGGCTTTTACACCCCTCAAGGTAGCGTTAAATTGTGATGCAAGAACCACATGCCTGCGGATTCGCGATGGTAATACCCCACCAAACGAATACACGACAAGTGAAATTAGTCGTCAAGATATCACCATCATAAATCATATACATGGTCTGCCCGTTTGACATAGTGCTTTGCAACACTTTCATCCCGGCAAATTCTGACATTAATTTAAGGGGTGCCTCTCCTTTCAATAGCTCGATTGCGTTCTTGTCCCAAAAGATATTAGGCCGCTGGCTTACAGTGTTGATCTGAGTAACAGCAGCACCCGATAGAACCTGAGTATTGATGTTGGCATACTCTTTCTCTATGGCCGATAACGCTGCATCGTCCAGCGCGATGGGCTTAGGAAAGATTTCCAGGCTAGTGCCACTAGGTATCCCGACAACCGTAAACGTCATTACCTGACCAGAGGCGTTTTTATCCGCTAGGCCAACCGATTGAACCGGCACTGCGCCGTTATCCAGCGTTAACTTGTCACCAATCGCGTATGTGGCAGAGGCAAGCACTGGGATAGTCGCAGTTCGATAATCGATGTTAGTGACTACCTTGGTTACGGCATTGACAGTACCTGCTTCCGGGGCGAATGATAACGTTGCAGTAGTAGTGGTTGGCGTTACTCCACCACCTACAAGTAATGGCACAAACGAACCAGCATGGATGTCAAATCCAGCTATGTTCGAGCCAATCTGGCCTTTAGACCACGCATCATTTTCAGGTCTACCCTGTAGCGTCTGACGTGCTGCCAAGTCTTTCGAAAACTTGAACTCATCGCGAGAAGTGAACAGGAAGTGGTGGTCTTCGCTTGCAGTTTGGCGTTCATCTAGAATCGTTTTAGCTTGGCCAACAATATCAAAGCCTGATGTTGCACTCGATTCAAAATAAATACTGCCCTGCTCGACAATCGCCCTAGCCATTGCTTGATTAAGGTTAGTCGCTTGGAGTTTGCCCGATTGAACGGCCCGGTTATCCCAGAAAGTAGGATCACGAAGATCATCAACTCGCAATTCCCACAAGTCATTCTGTGGTAAGCCTAGAACTGATGGGTATTCCTCTTGAATGACCTGCTTATCTGCTGCGGATACGCCCGACAAGTCAAAGCCCTCAACAATGCGCGCATGTTGCTGTTTGTTGCGCCAAATAACATTGCCTGAATTTTGAAGGTCGCCAGCACTGGGCGTGTATGAATTCACCAAATTAAGCATAAGCATTTGGTGCTCGTAGGTCTCAATTACCTTGTCGAAGTAATTGAGTACAATTTTACCTGATGTTAAAGCCATGTGTTATTCCTCTACCATTGAGTAGTATCTAAACCTCCCGTCCTGGCTTTTCTCATAGCGTCGAAAGCTGCTTGCATATCATTACCCTTAACCGCCGACTCGTATTCTTTCTTGAGCCCGGATAAATCATCGCTTCTAGCCCCGTCACCCTTAAGTGTTGCCGCTGGTGGAGGTGCATTTTGTGTGGGCTTTACGCTACGGCTCAATTTA
>QIFK01000083.1 GCA_003230615.1 Nitrosospira sp.
GCGTTAGTGTCAAACAACTTGCAGATGTATTAGGTGTCACAGTAGATAGGTTACTCACACAGCTTAATAAAGCGGGTGTCGAGATGAGTGACGCAAATGAGACGGTAAGTGACGATCAGAAAGTACAGTTATTAAGTTTCTTACGTGGCGGATCTAATGACGCCGAAAATTCTGGTTCTTACCAAGATAAAGATCCTAAAAAGATTACGTTAAAACGTAAAACTGTTAGTGAACTAAAGCAGCCTGTGAGCTCTGTTAGTCGATTTGGGCAAACCAAAGCAAAAACCGTCAGTGTTGAATTTCGTAAAAAGCGCACTTATGTGAAACGCAGCGATTTGATCGCCAAAGAGACGGCGCGGCTAAAATCTGAGCAAGATGAAAAGGCGAAAGAAGATTTAGCCGAAAAGGCGAAATTAGAGGCCGCTACACAAAAAGAAGCGCATGAAAATAAGGCAAGCAATGAAGTGAAACAAGAGGTTCTCGCCGAATCCACGGAGGAAATGGTCACAAAGAGTGAATCTATACCTGCAGTGGAAGAAAACAATCTGGAAGCAGCGCCTGAAACGATGGCCCCCGAGTCGGCTTCCGTTGACGCCAAAATTGAACCAATAATTGATACCAAGGTTGAAGAGAAAAAAGAAGTTGAGAAAAAGCCTGGCAAAGATGCCAAAAGAAAAGGCGAGCCAGAATCGGAACAATCAGACAAGAAGGCTAAGCGCGAGAAAGGCGACAAGAAAGGCGACAAGAAAGGCAAATCGACAAAATATGGTCGTCAAGAATTGCATGTCGATGTCAGCAAATCTGGTCGTCGCAAGAAAAAACCAGTCAAAGGTAAACGATCTAATGTAACCGCATCATCTGGCAGTCATGCATTTGAAAAACCAACCGCACCTCTGGTTTATACGGTTGATATCCCTGAAACCATCACGGTGTCAGAACTTGCACAGAAAATGTCAGTTAAGGCCGCAGAATTGATAAAGATATTGATGAGTATGGGAAGTATGGTTACCATCAATCAAGTACTTGATCAGGAAACAGCAAGCGTTATCGTCGAGGAAATGGGGCATACTGTTCGATTGGTTCAAGACAGTTCTACCGAATTAGAGCTTGAAATTGCCAAAGAATCAGAAGGCGAAAAGGTTAACCGTGCTCCAGCCGTCACCATTATGGGACACGTTGATCACGGCAAAACATCACTCTTGGATTACATACGTAAATCAAAAGTAGCCGCTGGCGAAGCCGGTGGAATTACACAACATATTGGAGCCTACCACGTCGATACACCTAAAGGACCGATTACGTTTTTAGATACTCCGGGGCATGCTGCATTTACCGCAATGCGGGCGCGCGGAGCAAAGGCCACCGATATTGTCATTTTGGTTGTTGCGGCGGATGATGGTGTAATGCCGCAGACAAAAGAGGCCATTCAACACGCTAAAGCGGCAAATGTACCAATCGTGGTGGCAATTAATAAAACCGACAAGGAAGATGCACAGCCAGATCGTGTCAAACAAGAGTTAGTCGCAGAAGAAGTTGTGCCAGATGATTGGGGTGGAGACACTCAATTTATTAATGTTTCAGCACATACCGGTGAGGGAATTGACGAGTTATTGGATTCGATAATTCTACAAAGTGAAATGCTTGAATTGTCGGCAGTGACCGAAGGTCCGGCTAGAGGTGTGGTAATTGAAGCGCGCCTGGATAAAGGCCGTGGACCGGTTGCGACTGTGTTAGTGCAAAGCGGAACCTTAAAGAAAGGAGATATTTTGCTGGCTGGTCATGAATATGGTCGTGTCAGGGCAATATTAGATGAAAGCAGTAAATCTGTTGACTCCGCCGGTCCATCTACGCCGGTTGAAATCCTCGGACTCTCGGGGACCCCCACAGCAGGCGATGATGCAACCGTCGTCAGTGACGAACGCAAGGCTCGCGAAATTGCCTTATATCGACAAGGTAAGTATCGCGATGTAAAACTGGCTCGCCAACAAGAAGCCAAGTTGGAAAATATGTTTAGCCAAATGGAATCAGGCAATCTGAGTACCCTAAACCTGGTTATCAAGGCCGATGTGCAAGGATCTGTAGAAGCCCTTTCTGATTCATTAACAAAACTAAGCAATGACGAAGTAGAGGTTAAGGTTGTCTCAAGTGGGGTCGGCGGCATTAACGAATCCGATGTCAATCTGGCCTTGGCCTCAAGCGCAATTATGATCGGGTTTAATGTTCGTGCCGATGCTCAGGCAAAACGCACAATAGAAGAAGAAGGTGTGGACCTGCACTATTACAGTATTATTTATGACGTGATTGATGAAATAAAACACGCCATAAATGGCCTGCTACAGCCAGAATATAAAGAAGAAATTGTCGGCTTAGCCGAAGTTAGGGATGTATTTCGCTCTCCGAAATTCGGTGCGGTTGCCGGTTGTATGGTTCAAGAAGGCACCGTAAAACGCAATAATCCCATACGTGTATTAAGAGACAATATTGTCATTTATGAAGGTGAGTTAGAATCACTACGCCGTTTTAAAGATGATGTGCAAGACGTTCGGTCGGGTATGGAATGTGGTATCGCAGTTAAAAATTATAACGATGTGAAGGTTGGTGATCAAATCGAGGTCTATGAACAGGTAAAACAAGAGCGGAATCTAGGTT
>QIFK01000188.1 GCA_003230615.1 Nitrosospira sp.
GTGGGCATGGTTATGCTCAACGGCACCGACCTAACCGGTATTGGCTTTACTCCCTATAGCGCCACCAAGACGCGTTACTTTTATGGTGTCAGTTTCGATTTGTCGTTTATGAATCTTACGCTTGAAAGCGATAACACTGGCGGCACCAACTCGTATTCCGTGAAGGTGGGAATCCGGATTGGGGATTGATTTTATTTTTATGCTCTGAAAAGGCGCCTTAGGGCGCCTTTTTTGTACCCGGCCCGTGTGTGCTTCGCCTTCGTTGTGATTGCCCCTTCTCCCTCCCCAGACTCAAATAATCCCCAAAATGTGCAGGATTTCCTAAATCCTACATAATGACTATTATTATAATCATAATATATAAATATGACTTCTAAAACATTCAATATTAACTTGCAAACACAACAATTAGCTCCTAATATGACTATTATAGCGGTAATGTTAAAGACTAGTGGTCACTGGAGAGATAAACATTAAAGGCTGAAGATAAATGGCTAAAGCAAGAGCTTACTCCCGATACAGCACTGAATCAGCTTCCCTGTTAGGCAAGCTGATCAAGCTTGGGCGAAAACAACACAGATGGTCTGAAAATGAACTAGCTGATCGAGCTGGTATATCGAGAGCTACAGTTCAGAAAATCGAAAAGGGCGATCTTACTTGCACCATTGGGCTTGTATTCGAGGCCGCCACTCTTGTGGGCGTAAATCTATTTGATATCGAAAATATGTCACTCACTGCACACCTTGAAAGAACTAATGACAAGATTGCCCTCCTTCCCAAAGCTATCCATAAAAGCAGAAAGGATGTAGATGATGAGTTCTAGAACTAAATACACTGAAGCCTTTGTATGGTTTTGGCTCCCTAGCGAGACAAAACCCATCGTTGCCGGAAAACTAACCGCGGATGGAAACAAACTAATTTTCAACTACGGTAAAAGCTATCTGGAACGCAAAAACGCTATATCTATTTATGATGCGGAGCTGCCATTGCGCTCTGGTGAACTTCCGCTATTACGTGGCTTAAGTATGCCAAGCTGCATCCGCGATGCAGCACCCGATGCATGGGGACGTCGAGTACTGATTAACAAAAAGTTTGGTCTTAAAGGGCCTAACGTAGATCCCGCCCAACTAGATGAACTAACTTATCTATTAGAATCTGGCTCTGATCGTATCGGCGCTCTAGATTTTCAGCTCTCTGCGACAGAATATGTACCACGATCTTCCGTGGGAGCATCGTTAGAAGAACTATTGAAATCTGCAGAGCGCATTGAAAAGGGCGTCCCATTGACCACAGAACTCGACCAGGCCCTCCACCATGGTAGTTCTATTGGTGGCGCACGCCCTAAGGCCTTAATAGAAGGTGACAATATAAAATATGTCGCAAAATTTTCCGCTAGTAACGATATATATAGCGTTGTAAAGGCTGAGTTCATTGCCATGCGCCTTGCAAATTTAGCAGGATTGAATGTTGCACCCGTGTCTCTTAAAAAATCATCTCATAAAGATGTTTTATTAATTGAACGATTTGATCGTATTCAAACACCAAATGGATGGCAACGAAAAGCGATGGTATCTGCACTGACGCTCTTAGGCTTGGATGAAATGATGGCTAGATATGCAAGCTATGAAGATTTAGCCGAAATTGTTCGTCGTCGTTTTAGAAATGCTTCAGCAACTCTAAAGGAGCTTTTCTCTCGTCTTGTATTCAATATATTAAGCGGCAATACTGATGATCATGCACGAAATCATGCTGCTTTTTGGGACGGAAAAATGCTATCCCTCACTCCAGCTTATGATATATGCCCTCAAAGCCGCACAGGAAATGAGGCATCACAAGCTATGTTAATTTCTGGAGAAAATAATTTGAGTAAAATTTCAAATTGCGTTGATGCGGCCCATAATTTCCTACTCTCTCGTGATGATGCAAATAATATTGCCGAACAACAAAGACATGTTATTGAAAATAATTGGGCATCGATTTGTGACGAAGCAGAATTAACACCAACAGATCGCAACTTATTCTGGAGAAGACAATTTTTAAACCCATATGTATTTGAATAAGAAGGCAACAAGAGGATCAGGTCTTACATTTTACATCCGAGTGTGGAATGTAAGGCCTGACCCTGTTCACCTCATGCTGTTCACTTTCGAATTATATTGGTTGACGAAAAATAAATCGTCCCCCTTTCAATGTGCGCACGAGCTTTTCTTGCTCTCCATTTCAAGCGCACGCGGAAAGAGTGCGTCGCTTTCCTTATGGATGTGCAGCTGAAGATCATGTTCGAGGCGGGCAAGGGCATCCAGCATGGCCCGGTAGGTGCTACACGCCCAGTCCGGCGCAGTGTAACCATCCGCCAGCTCGCGAAGTTCTTCCAGTGCCGACCCCGCCTGGGTATGCTCAGATTCCATTTGCCGAATGGGATTGGCGAGTGATCCACAGTGGAACGCTGGGGTCATCTCACTCGCTTCCAGCTCCCTTACCATGGGAAACAGAATTCGCTCTTCCTTCATCATGTGGCTCGACATTTCTGCGGCCAGCGCGAGAAATATATCCCTGATCCGATGAAGACTCGGGTTTCTCTCACCATGAACAGATGCCACTTTCTCTGTCATCTCATCTAAACGTGGGATCT
>QIFK01000217.1 GCA_003230615.1 Nitrosospira sp.
TTTCTGAATGATGAACGAAGAGATCTTTTCCTCCATCTTCGGGCGTGATGAAACCATAGCCTTTAGCAGCATTGAACCACTTAACTGTACCTTTACTCATTTTCAATTTCTCAATCTTGATGGTGAATAAAAATTATAATTCCACATTCAAATTCACCTTTTCGAAGTGGAAATAGAGTTTTGCTAAACAGCCACATAACGTCGCACTCTGCGGAAATTTGGGAGCGCAAGCGAGCAAATTTTCCGAAGCAGCGCCTTATAGTTGGACCGTTCCATCAATATCCTGATATCGAAAAAGCAACCAACACGACATTCTATTTCGCAACCCCACATCATTCATGGGAACGAGGAACCAACGAAAATACCAATGGACTAATTCGACAATACTTACCCAAGGGACAAACCATGAAAGGTCTAACCCAACAACAATGTGATCGGATTGCAATGAAACTAAATACACGGCCACGCAAGCGGCATGGCTTCAAAACACCAGAGGAAATATTATATGGTTAATGACTATTTTTGTTGCACTGCAAACTTGATACTAAGCGCCACGGGGGTGCATCAACGATTGAATCCACCTAACCACTCAAGGTAAGCCGCCCCCAAACCGTCGAGGGCAGCTCGCGCCTCCGCGCTTGGTTCGCCATAGACTGATAGGGATGTCGGCTCAAAGCACGCGAGAAAGCGGTCGGCGAACTTGGAGCCGAAGTTGTCGAGATGAACCATTACAGCCTTGGAGTCGGCGTAGCGCTCGTTGATATGGCAGGTCTTGCCATCTCCGCTCAGAAACCATTCGTATCCTTGAGTCCCCGTCTCCTGCCGGGTGCTGGCCACCATCTCACTCATCAGGTCACGAGCGTCGTTCAGGCGACCCTCACGGACGGACATTTGAAGATTCCAGGAAATTGTGTTCGACATGGTGCAGTCCTCCTATAGCGAAATTGTGGCCACTCAGCCGATTGGTTGAAACGGTGTCTAACGCCTAGCTCACCGGCAAAATGCGAGTGTAGCGAGTAATTTGTCCGGTGGAGCTATTTGTTAGCTGCATATTTATTCATAAACGTTTTAAATTGTTCTACATATTTGGCCAATTTTTTAGAATCAACCTGTTTATTGAGAAAAGGCTTTCTACTACCAATAACCATGACATCTTTAATCATCTATTGGGTTTGGTAATTCAACATAGGGTGAAAAATACTCGCATTTAACACCATCTAGTTTTACAGCAAGATAAGCATAATCTTCTGTAGGGAATTGATTTGATAGCTCAAGCTCCGCTAGTGAAGACAAATTTGCAAGAGGCTTTAATCCATTTGAACCTATAGCGAGATTTAATAACCGAACGCTTTTAAGTGCAGGTAGCCTTGAAAATGTCTCTAAGCTACTTGCTTTGTTCTTTTTCCACATGCCGCCAGAAAACTCTAATGACTCAAGAGTAACGCACCGAGAGAATGGGGTCAAATCATGTACTTTCGGTGTGTCTTCTAGCACCAGGCCTTTTAATTCCTTGATGTGTGCTATTGGTGAAATATCTTCCAGCCTGGAATTCCAGTGTATAGCCAGCTCACGTAGCTTGTTATTTTTCTCAAGTGAGGAGATGTCGGCTACACGCATTTCGTAAAAGTGCATGACACGAGCAGAAACAAGAGATAATGCTTTCTCAAAGCTCTTTATGGTTGACGCCCACAAAATAAGCAACATCGACAGATACCGCATTGTCCAGAGTACTGATTCCTTGAGCAGCTCCATCCAGTACAGCAACTGGACGCAAATCTGGTGACCAATGGCTGTCGGGAAACGGATTTGAAGAAAGATACGTTGGAATCATGTTTTTCTAACGATCTGTGTAAGTTGCGCCGCTTTTTGGCGTCAACTTGACACACTGGTTATGCGGCAATTTCGACGTATGAAGAGCGGCTTGATGGTTCTGGAATGTCATAACCTTCTTCCTTGAGTCCTTCAATATGGAATTCGATGGCTTCGCGCATATTTGCTTCTGTTTCTTCTGTAGTGCTTCCAGTAGATACACATCCCGGCAGATCAGGAGAATAGGCGGAATAGCCAGTCTCGGATTTCTCTATAATAATCAGATATTTCATTCTTTCAGTCCTGCCTGTTTCAGAATACTATTCATTGTAGCTGGTGCGAGGTCATCTTTCATCTTTCCAGGAATTGTCACTAGTCCCTTTTTATTTTGATGCTTGTATTGTCTATGGCTTCCTCGGGTTCTTGCTAAATACCAACCTTCCCCTTCCACTAACTTTATTGCTTCCTTTACTTTCACTTTTGTTTCCTTAAACGTGAGCTAATTTTTTAATCTGCATAACGAGGCTGTAGAAAAATAGCATTGAAGTGACTCACATCCACATCCTCATTGGCGTGATATGGATGATACTGTGCCGTGGTTAAAGCAGATGATCAAGTGTCAAGATCGTCGGCTAGAGCTGAGTGAATCCAATGCTCTGGATCTGGCCTGTGATGCCGCTATCTCTCCATAATTCATGATCTTTTCGATGTTATGGACTGTCAATCAGCATTTAAAATTGACCAGGCATCAGCGTATAAAATTGACCACTTTAAATTGATTAATATTTAATCAGTTCTTTCTTTTGTTA
>QIFK01000035.1 GCA_003230615.1 Nitrosospira sp.
CTACTCAACTATAAGTAAAATTGTGAATGAGTAAAAGTGGTACAGAAAGACCTGACCCTACTTTCCTATGACACTACTTTCCTAAGAAGTTGCACGCAGACCCAAAAAGTTTCGGTCTGGTGAACTAGGCGTTAGAGCTGCAAATGATTAAGAGTGCAGAAGAATTCAAGAGGCTTAGAGAAAGCGAAGTACCCGAAGAATATCACCGGGCTGCGCACGAAGAAGCTGAAATTATAATATGGAACGAAGTTTTAGAAAAATATCCGGAATTGTCGTTGTGGGTGGCACAAAATAAAACCGTGCCTTTAGAAATCCTCGAGAAATTAGCATATCATCTAGATTCAAATGTTAGGTATATGGTTGCAAGTAAGAGAAAGATTTCTGAGTCACTAATGATGATTTTAGCTACGGATAAAGATGAATCGGTAAGACATGCGCTAGCTTGCAATGGCAAGGTTACAGAAATAGTTCTTAATCTATTAGTAAATGATTCATGGCAGCCAGTTCGAGAGCGAGCAGCAGATAAGCTACAAGCTCTAACAAGGCGTTAAACTCTGACACGTTTTACAACGTGCAGGTTAACTTGTCGTTATATTTCTTAAGCAAAGAGGAGGAATTATCTCCCCCTCTTTTTTGAAGGCGTTAATTTCTACCTGACATTACACCACCATCAACATTCCAAATTGCACCAGTCACCCAGCTAGATTTTTCACTAAGTAAAAAACATATGGTATTTGCAATATCTTCTGGTTCGCCAATACGCCCTATAGGGTGAAAAGCGTCAAAAGTAGATAACACAGCATCCATTTCTTTTGGGTCTATAAATGTTTCATAGATAGGGGTTTTAACAACCGCTGGTGAAACAGCATTAACCCGAATATTATGTTCCGCCAACTCCATCGCCATATGTTGTGTCAGCGAATGCAGTCCTGCTTTTGCCATCGAGTAAGCTGATGATGGAGTAGCTTTAATTGCTTGTTGTGCCCACATTGAACCAATATGGACAATTGAACCTCCACCATTGGTAGACATGTTATTTGCTATCGCTTGCGATATAAAAAAACCTGCCCGATTTAAATCTGCATATATGTCGTAATCTTTATAGGTGTGCTCTAAAAAAGGTGTTGGATTAAAATAGCCTGCAGCATTTACCATATATTTTATATGCTGTTCACTTTCATTAATTAGTTCAAGTACACGTTCGACGTCTTCATTTAGATACAAATCCGCTTGTATAACGTCGACATTTGCCGTACCGGTAAGCGCGTCTTTTGCTTGCGTTAACTTATTCAGCTGACGACCGATAATAATGACATCTATGCCATCATCATGTAATTGTTTTGCAGCAGCAAAACCCATACCGCTTGAACCGCCTACAATCATTGCTACTTCTGTTTTCTTCATTGTAATCTCCACTTGTGTTTATGGTGTGGACGTACATTATAAAAGTCGGTATCCTGTTGAAAAGTATGCACAATTCAGTGTGGTAGGTACTTATTGGTACATGTTAATGAAAACTAAAGAGAAATTCATTTCAAGAAAATCTGCACCTGAGCGTAGCGCACGCATGGTCGAGACTATTTATGGTTGTAAGTGGTCACTTACAGTGTATCAATTGCTTGCCAATGGCATTAATCGTCCAGGCGCAATGGTACGAAGTGTTGAAGGTTTAACCACAAAAGTACTCAACACCTGCCTGCAAAAAAATATAAAATTCGGTATTCTAGAACGCGTAACTTATAACGAGGTGCCCCCTCGTGTTGAGTACAAAGTTACACAATTCGGTACAAAATTTATTCGTATACTTGATGAACTAGAAAAGCTGCAGATTGAAATTGAAAACGAATTATAACATGGCGCTGCACCGGTATTTTGCTACGCTGCGCTTAACATAATCCAGTGAGCCAGGTCGTTATCAGCTTAAAAACCCCCATGATTTACTATAAATCAATACGAAAAGGAATTACACAATTAAAAACTTTTCCATATTTAGGCGTAGAGGTTGAGCTGGCACCTGATCCAGAAATGATACGTGATTTAATTACTGGTAATTATATTGCTCGTTATTTGATTCATCAAAAACATATATATTCTTAGAGTATGGCATCACAAAGAATAGCGCTTATAACAAGCGCATCAAACCGACCCCTCAACACACCGTTGATGGGTATCAATTTGTAGAAAAGAGAAACGTCAGCTTACGGAAAGAACTGCTTACAGGCCCGTAACCCAGGCGTACGTTCATACCCCAGCGCCACGCAAGTCTGCTTGAGCTTAAACACACAACCCACCATACCCTTAAAGGGCGATTCGAAGTGCTCCGTTAGATACAACCAGTGTTTCGCTTCAATATTCAGTCGTTGAAGTACCGGTGGAGTCTGATCAGCTATCGCACCCTTCTTGTCTTCACGCAAGATCCTGCCAGACCAGTCCACCAACTCCAGATAATCAGATAGCCGGAAGGGTAAGCCCTTAGGCATATCCTCTCTGGGATAACCCACAAACGGCATCAGGTCATTAGCTTGTTGGTTGGGATGATTAGGCTGAGTAACCTGTTGTGCCTTTTTTGCTTTTTGCCCGTTTTTTGATACTGGTGTGATCAGAACTTTCAGGCGTTTGGGCCATCTTCGCCCGTATCGGGTTAAGATCCACATAGGCCATACAGGCGGCCAGAGCGGCTTCATCTAGCAAGGCCTGGGTCTTGAAACGGCCTTCCCAGAAACGCCCTGTACAGTGGTCCTCGGCATTGGCATCTCTTGCAATGGTTTCATTCAATACGCGCATGAACCAGCTGATGCTCATTAAACGATCACGCCAGATCGTAACCGTTTGATCAAGCAGTTTTGATTCTGTTTTACCCAGCGTTTCACCCCGGACAAAGCGCTGTGACAGTAA
>QIFK01000199.1 GCA_003230615.1 Nitrosospira sp.
TGATCCGATCATTCGGATCAATATATAAGCCAAGATTGTCGCAGGCATTTTGAATGTTGCTAATGATATGGATTAATTTATTCTCATGCTTGACGTTCATCCAGTTTGCCGTCGCGACCAAATTTTGAGCACTCTTATAAACCATTTCCTCTTCAGGAAGGGACAATATTTTGCCGAAGAAGGGATAATTAAAAAGACATTTCGGTATCATGGCCATATCAGTATAGAGTTGATCAGAGAGTCGTCTTAGTTCCTCAAAAGCTTCGCTGTGTAGATCAGGGGGAATTACATCTACATAGTGCATCACATATGTATAGCGTAAAAAGGAGTGCAAAATATCAGACATCGTTTTTTTTAGTTGGCGAACTGGCTCAATAAACCACCTTAAGAATATTTGGCTCAGTACAAACACCAATACTCCTACAGTAACTATCTGAATTACAGTAGGTTCCATAATGATAGGTAGATTTTTATTTATGTATAAAAAAACTGCAATTCATTATCTGTCATCGACGTGTTGTAGGCCAGTGGTTTAGCAGTTTTTGCGGTGGCCTTTGTGCCCATATTTAGCAATACGGTTGCCTAGACGCCGTGCGTCAGATAGGCTCCGGGTAGATGAAGATCTTAGTGGTGGGCACTGTGCTTTAGTGCAATAGCAAATGTAGCATTGGTCTGATTGCCCAAAGTAAATCTCCTTAATAGTTGAAAACAGAATTGCTCTAAAGGATTTTCCTAACTTTATATGAAATATGCACAAGGCCAAAGCTTAAGTATTTTTGTTAGCCTGCGACTTACAAAACTAGACAATGAGAGGCGGCTACAACAGTTCAATTATATTGGTGAGCCATAGGCGGTCGAGTAAACTTGTACCATTCGCTGCATACCCATGCTACTTTCCCGGGCTAATAATGTTGCAAGAACAGGAGCGGTGGCTAGGATTAGATACAGTAGTTTTGCCCGGGAGACTCATGTTCGCCTCTACACCATTCATCTGATGCAACAGATAAAGTATGATTAGCAAAAAATGGAGAACACTATATGAAAAATTACTGTTTCATAGGTCTTATTCTAATTTCTTTTGTACCGAGTGTTCTTGCAGCCGATCTGAAAATCGGCCCTCTAATCTTGTCGACTGGAATGGAGCAAGCCGACATAATGGAGGACCTTCGTTCTCATTTTCATATAGTTAGAGTTCCAGGTGCCAAAAGTATGTTTTTCGTATCTCAGGACAAAGCCGACAGAACCCGGCCTATTGCTAGCCTAGCGTTTGAGAACGGCCGAGTTTCCTGGATCGAGAGAAATTGGGGAACTTTTTCCGGAAGGATTAGTCCTGTCGAAGTTACCAAAGCGCTTTTTTCTGCCATAGATAGTGCTAAGACCTCATCAGGTTCGTCTGCAGTTATTAATACTAGTGTTAAGAACAGCCATGGTGCCGAGTTCAAGTCAGTCCATTTCGTTTTTCCTGACCGTAAAGTCATTGTGGTTACAACAAATGGCGATACCGAGCGTGGTCATTATGTGCGCATTTATGAAAGGGTCGACAACAATGATGCTCAACACTACGGTGATCAGCTGTCACCTGCGTTGCCTTGTAATCCAATCTGTCCAGATATGGAAACTTTGTCATTGGACCCCCTAGTTGAGCATTCGCAGACTGATAACCAGCAAAATGGGGGATATTGATTGGGAGTATTTTAAAGAATTTGAACCAATAAACGAGAAGGTAATTCCTATGTTAGGTATAGAAAAGATTGATCATATTGGAATACGAGTAAAAAAAAGTCCCGTTCCACCAATTTCTATCAATCTTTAAGGTTCAAACTAATCGTCGATACCGACTTTGAGTAAGGCCACCCGATTATGATGTGCCATTCCTCTGGCATTGTCCTCAACCTTATTAAGGTCCTAGCAGTGAAGACAAAACTGAAAACGTCTTAATGGACATCAACCAGAAGTATGCGGGTTACACGCATATAGCGCTTAAGATCGATTTCCTGCTCAGTCTAAAAGCCTTCTTGGCAGAAAAAGTATCGAGATTGCAGGCCATTTTAGCTTTAAGGATATGAACACCATATTCATTCTCGATCCAGATCGAAACATGATTGAGTTCGACGAATATCTAGGAGATGATCCTTCCTCCTGTCTGATGTCTCCGGGTGATGAAATTAGTGTTTATAAGTCTCATCCTTAATGGTGGATAGGATCCAGAACGGAAACGAGAGAAGTAGGCAGCGCGTATTCTTTCGCTAATGTTTTCTGCTATGTTGTAGCAAAACAGACGATCGAACAAAGCTTCTAAAACAATTCTATAATATCCAGACATGCTGGGGGTGTAATTGGATAAATTTAAGAAGTAGCACAATAGGTTACTATAGTGCGCAGATCTATTATTAGATTGTGTTTGTTTTTGATTGTATTGGTGCCACCCTGTGCCTTGCATGCGGCAGGCTTGGGAAAGATTACGCTCAATTCCTATCTAGGGCAGCCATTTAAGGCCGAAATCGATCTTGTCGCTGTAAAAAAAGAAGAGATTCCTTCCTTAGTGGTAAG
>QIFK01000017.1 GCA_003230615.1 Nitrosospira sp.
ACATATCTGCTAAATGAAAAGCGTGCGGAGATTTATGCTATTGAAGCGCGATTGAAAGTAACTGTAATTTTAATTCCTAACGTTCATTTAGAAACGCCAAACTATAATATTGATCGTTTGCGCCATGACAACGTAAAACTAAGTGAGATCCAAACTAGTTATCAGATGGTGGAGAAACCGGTTGAAGAAGTAAACTTGCCGTCAGCTGTAAAAGAAGCGAAACCAATTCGGCAAAAAGCAGCGGTGAGGAGTATTACACCATCGCAGCCAGCCCCTATGCGTGAAAAGAAAACTCGGATTGAACAGATGTCTCCTTCTTTTCTGGACAGAGTTTTTGGTTGGTTCAAGCCAATAAACAGTGAGGAGAAAGAAGCTGTAGAACCGAAACAGGCTAAGACAAAGTTGAAACGGCAAGATCGTGGACGTCGTAGTCGCGAGGGGCGAGATCGAGAACGTAGTACCAAAAAAATAGGAGCAAGGAAGTGGTATTCACGGTGAATCTATGAGTGAAACAGGGGGTGCTCTAATTCAGGGGCGAGAGGTAGATTCTAAACATTCTTCGCGTGGCAAACAAAAAAACCAGCGAGAGCAACCCCCCCATAAAAAACAGTCACATTCTTCGCGTGATGAGAAAGTTAAAACAGAAACTAAGTCTTTGATAAAAGGCGAGCTGCTACCAGTCGAAAATCAGATGGCACAGGGCGAAGACAGTGGACGCTCACGCCGGCGTCGCGGTGGCAGACAGCGTGATCGGGCTGAGCGTTTAGGACGAGATCAGAGGGGAGACGAGCAAGTCTCTGAGTTAGACAGGCGCCCAACGCAACCTGTAGCCATGCGTGACGAGCCAACTTACGAGAAGACTGTTGAGCTTCATGTCGATGATGCTGTAGCAAAACCAATTTCTAATGAAACATCTATACTCTCTTCATCTCGTCAGCAGGAAATAGGGGTGTCCACAGTAGCGGAACCTATTCCTCTTGTTAAAACTGTGCATACAGATGGAAATACTCCTGGGACGGAGCCAGATGTATCTCAACTAATATCCGAGGTGGAAGAATCACCAGTTGTAGAAAAACCTATTAAAGAGCCGATAATTTCTCCGAACATGTCTTCTCCAACCACAGAAGTGGAAGAACCTTTTCAAGATAAGTTTACTGGAGTTCAGGGTATGGACTTAGCAGAAAAACCGGAAGTGTCATCCAAATCTGAGCCCAAAGTAATTCAGCAGCCTCCAATATCAGGCGATATCAAATCACGGGATTTAATCGAAAGTGGGTTGGTCATGATCGAGACAATACCAGGAAAAAGAAAAACTAGGGAGAAGGTTACTAGGACCAAAGATACAGTGTTACCAAAACAGCGAAGAGAAAGGTCTATTGCACAGCCGGCAGTAGAACATGGTCCACTAGTACAAATTGAGACACACAAACAAAAGTGATCGAAATTAAGAAAATATGAAGTAGGGAACTCCCCCTGTTTTAATTTGTAACAAATTCGCTTGTGTCTAGGTTTCTTTACAAATGCGGTGAAGGAGTTCTTGTCCTGCATCCTCTATCATATTCAGTACTTTTTCAAAACCTTGATGTCCACCAAAATATGGATCAGGTACTTCTTCGTGTTCGGAGAATTTTTTACTGTACTGCATTAACATCCCAAGTTTATGGTTATGCTGTGGTGGGCAGAGTTTATTGAGTATGGCGAAATTATGTTTATCCATCGCAAGAATATGGTGAAATGTGTTGAAGTCTTTTATATGCACCTGGCGAGCACGTAACTCTTTCATATCATAGCCACGTTGTATCGCCGCTTTCTGTGCTCGTCTATCTGGCGATTCGCCAATATGAAAATCATGAGTACCAGCAGAATCGGCATGAATCACTTTCTCAAAACCTGCGGTTTTAATTTGATGTCTAAATACTATCTCTGCTGTGGGTGAGCGACAGATATTGCCCATGCAGACAAAAAGAACACTAATCTTTATATTATCTTCCAATTTTATTGAACTAAGCCAGCGTACAAATTAAATTTATTAATACCGCAATGCAGCATGGGGCTTTTAAAATGGCAATATTGCATCAGGCTTAGCTTGCAGGATAACCTTACGGAAATCATCTTGTATTCGTTTTAATACTATCTTGTTATCCGCCTCAAATCGTAGCACGACTACTGGTGTTGTGTTAGATGAGCGCGCCAAGCCAAAGCCATCTTTGTATTCTACTCGCAGCCCGTCAACGGTTATGACTTGCTCCGAGTTACTAAAGCGCGCAAATTTCTGTAGATGTGCGATAAGTCTATAGTTTTCACCTTCTTCTAGTCTGATTTGTAGTTCAG
Organism: Nitrosospira sp.; assembly: GCA_003230615.1. GTDB lineage: Bacteria > Pseudomonadota > Gammaproteobacteria > Burkholderiales > Nitrosomonadaceae > BJGV01. Next base: position 2,332 of record QIFK01000017.1, read on the forward strand.
GCGTATTAATCGCATCGGGAATCGAATTTAATGTAGAGCTACTGTCTACTTGGCGACTAAGTAATTCCAGTAAACGTGCGCCCGCATAAAGTCCGTCGTCGAATCCATACCATCGCTCCTTGAAAAAAATGTGCCCACTCATTTCACCTGCCAGCAAAGCGCCCGTTTCCTTCAGCTTAGCTTTTATAAATGAATGTCCAGTTTTCCACATAATTGGTTTACCACCGTGACGTTCAATCCATGGGGCTAAATTACGTGTACATTTAACATCAAAAATGATTTGTTCGCCGGGGTTCCTAGATAATACATCGGCAGCAAATAACATTAGTTGGCGATCAGGATAAATAATGTTGCCATTTTTTGTAACAACGCCTAAACGATCTCCATCGCCGTCAAAGGCGAGTCCAATTTCTGCATCGGTTGTATTGAGAGCATGGATTACATCACGTAGATTTTCAGGAACTGATGGATCGGGGTGATGATTGGGAAAATTGCCATCTACTTCACAAAAGATCTCGATTACTTCGCACCCTAGTCTTCGGTAGAGAATTGGTGCAAAAGCACCAGCTACACCATTACCGCAGTCAACGA
>QIFK01000120.1 GCA_003230615.1 Nitrosospira sp.
CAAAGGGAACGGCTGAGTTTGATGAAAAGGCAGCACGTAGACTTTTTGACTATAAACGCCTATTGGAAATATTTGCGAGGGCTGAAAACCTACCATCTTTGGATAGCAACCTAAATAAACGTCTAATGGTCGCTATTGATGCGGCACGAAAACAAATTAGCAGCGTAGATACAAATAGCAAATAGGCCAATTTTGGTTAGTGGATTAAGCGGGCATTGTTGAAAGGGCATTATAGGGACATCCACCTAAATTTAGCATCCAATTGCCATTTAATAATTGAACACTAGTTGTATGGAAAATATGGTACGAATTCGGGTGTTGTAAGTTATGAACTATGGTGCATTTGGAGACAAAAGGTGACGGACACCTTTAAAATAATATTATTTGGCGAAATCCATTTTAATGGTGTCCGTCACCTTTCCCATCGCGTCACCTTTCCCCCACCTTTCCCCGTCATCTTTCCCCTAAAGTGTCTGGTAAGACTTGACTAGTACAGAGTCCGACAAATTAGATAAATGCCTTGGTATATTTTCTAGCGCGTCCAAAAGTCTGTGGTCCTATTTCCTCCTCCGGCTAGAGTCATTGATTGCACCTTAGTTATTGGTCTCTGAAGTATACCTAGTGCCCGTCCGTAAACGGATAAATTATCGCTTAGTAGCCTGGATGCAGCTTTGCGGAATCCGGGAGCTCGGTTTTGAATCAAAGGCTCGGTATCCCGAATTCCACTGCGTTTCATCCAGGCTACAAAAACACATGAGTTTATGGATGGACATTACCTAGGATACAAAGCTCAAGATCTGGTTTAACCCAGATTAATCAGTTAAACCTACTGCGAATGAAAGAATAACTCGATTGCTAATGTACCTAATATGAAACCGTTGAAGCTCTAAGGCCTGGTCGTTTTTATGTCCGAAAGGTCGGTAACAAAAACCAAAATATCAACTACTTAAACTACAAACGATGTAAGTGAGTTGCTTAACTTAATGGCATTGGGTAGCATCCCATATTTGTATATAGAAATATGCTGTCATTTCTGTATAATGTATCAAAAGAATTCACGCAATCTGCTTAATTTGTATCAGGATAATAATATGTATAGCCTATCTAAATGTTTTGTAAGTATTTTATTTATACCCACTTTTATACTTTTTACATCCAGTCTTCAAGCTGTACAGATCCAGTTTGACTCAGCTGCAGAAGGAGGTGCTGGGGCGTTTTCTGGATTATTGCTTGAAGGCAGCGGCAACCCAGATGTGGGTATTATTTTAATGCATGGGCGCACTTCAACACCAGATGGTCCAGTTGTTAGACAACTCCGAAATGCTCTCAACTCTGCTGGCTACACAACCCTTTCTATTGATAATCCATATTCAGCCGTTGATGCCAATATGAATGGCAACTTTAGAGACTTTAACGATTACGTATCGGATGTTAATGGCGTAAATTTTGCATTTCCAGAATCATACGCTCGCATTCGCACAGCAATCAACCACCTTCAGTCTCTATCGATTGACAAAGTAGTTCTTGTCGGTTTTAGCATGGGGTCTCGTTTCACTTCTGCACACTTTGCAAATGGCCAACGACCCGGAAACTTGACACTCTCTGGATATATTGGCATCGGCATGTATGCTACTAGCATTGGGCCATTGAATCATACAAATAATATGCCTGCGATCACAGTACCTGTACTAGATATTTACGGCGATGACGACACTAATGCTGTTAATACCGCTAGCGCTCGTTCTACTGCATACGCCGGCACTTCCTACACAACAAGCGTATTAGATTGCGATTCTGATTTAATGACGAATGATTGCCATAAATTGTTAAGACTAAAAAGCACCAATGGCGAAATCTGTAAGGAGCTTGAGTTTTCAGCTATTAACTGGATTACCTCCACAGTCCCCTTATCGACAAGCCAAGGACTAGGAATATGTGAAAATGTAACGGCACCTGTTAGTGCACCTGCCACCAACTCCGATGGTGGAGGCGGTGGAACCCTATATTTGCTTGCACTAATATTTCCGTTGGTACAAAGAAAGAAATTAATTCGCGCCGTTATACTGATCTAATGTTAGAATGTTTATACATCTGCCCGTTAATGCATAGTGTCACTATCACTGGGTAATAGTTAGCAGCATCACGTCGAACAGCATAGATTGCCAACTCTTGCTGAGCAACGAACTTTCACCATCTATTTGTCGCCAGCTTCACTTGACGCTCTGAGCGTCTCCTATACGTATGGAAGGACGAAGATCAACAAGCCGGTCGCTTAGCCTATGATCAAGTTCCAAGTTCAAGCGTTACCCATTAGCTGGATACATGAAAATCAACATCTATTGGAAAAATCAGCCAAGCTTAAGGCAACCTATGCGGTTTCCGTAGCAGATACCTGGATTGCTGCTTGCGCGATTTTAGAAGACGCTGTGTTGGTTCATAAAAATCCCGAATTTTCAATACTGGATTGCTCCCAACTTGAGTTACCTTTTAAGAATACCGGCAATAACTGAACAAGTGCATAAACAAAAGGGGAGTGCGGCCGAGCCAGGT
>QIFK01000207.1 GCA_003230615.1 Nitrosospira sp.
CTAGGATGAGGGGATATTAGCTTTCCTTTCTCATCTGTCATCCCGAGCGCAGCCGAGGGATCTTGCTCTTCGCCCGTCATTCCGGCGCATGTCGGAATCCAGTCTTTAATGTTTCGCCTACGGCGATCTTTAAATTCTTTTAATCGGGTTCTCGTACCCGAAGACGAGATTCTTTTTCTTTGCTTGTCCAAAGAGAAAGAATCCAAAAAGAAAGGACACCCGGGGACTGGCCCTAACGGGTTCCCTCCCCCTTCCTAAAAAACCGGCGACGCGAGCCCAACTCGCCGGCCAGATGTCGTTACTCACTCCATCTGGCTCGGATTCAACAAGGGACTCGCTATTTTCCGGTTTTCTTCGTCAGGCTTCGGCTGCGTCCACGGGGGATAAGACCAAGACCCACTTACAAAGCCCCCCAGCGTAGGGAATGATAAGGCGTGGTAACGCCGTTCATGCCATTCTCCTGACATGACTACCAGCAAGGAAGGTAAATCACGGGTTTTTACTCTGGCCCAAACGTTTATATCCGTATAACACGGACAGCCTGAATAAATTGCCAGTCTTTAAGCCTTTCCTGGCGGCTTAACACGTGAAAATACCGGGTGACCTGTTCAGCAGAATGGGTAGCGAGTTTCTGTTTGGCGTAGTGAGAAATGTAGTTTTCAGCGCGACGTACAAACCACCGTTGCTGTGCAGGGTTTATCGCCTGTTTCCCCAGCCAAATTATATACTTGTCCCAAAACTGACGGACTGCCTTGTCCGTTTTCAAGCCATCCGTTGGCATGGTTATAAACCCCTTGTTTTGTATGCTACATTCCTTGTAGCAGTACGGTTTTATGCGACTGTGTAGAAAAGTACTATACAGAATCCGTAATTATGGAATAGACAGATTCTGTCTATCCACCCCATATGAGGGTGTTATACGGACTCTGTCTAGCATACTGTTAGGTGCCCAATAAACTATGTGCCAGTTTCTAATATCCATTGATTGGTTGAAATTACTCCAAACATTCGCAGTGTTATTTACTGCGTTTATTGCATATGGAGCCATTAATACATGGAAGCGTCAAGCCAAAGCTAAAAAACAGACTGATTTTCTAGATGAATTGACTGATACAGTTCATGAGTATACTCAAGCCTTGTCTCGTCCACTTGAATTTCTAAAGTTTATTTATATCGGTTTTGAGAGCCATCGAAATCTATCACCTGAACCTGACAATGATAAATATCCGCATATCATCGCTTATATTAAATCTAGAGGGGCAGAAGACTCTGAAAAGCTGTGGGAACATCTCAAAAGAGGAAACGATCTAGTAGCAAAAATAGAGTCTTTGGTTGTCCGTGGCCAAGTTTACGGTTTTAAAAACTATGGTATCTGCCATGATTCAGTCAAAATGCTTCTATGGCAACATCGGAGAATCCAGGTAGTTGCTTCAATGATTGGTAGCCCATCTTTAAACTGGAATCATCCAAAAGTCATTAAAGGAATAGAAAACATGCTCACGGTGCAACCAGAGGACATTGAGAAGCATCTAAAAAAGTACAACATTAATTTTATAGAATTTGTTGATGATAATTACAAAGATATTTACAAAGGCACCTAACAAGGCGCTCGTTCGGACACAAACTACGCTGCGCTTCATTTGCGCCGCACAGCTTGGTCGTTAGAAGACGAAGAAAATAATTATGGAAAATATAACCAAGCTAGCTGTACTAATTGATGCAGACAACGCTCAACCTACCATTATTGATAATTTACTTGCAGAGATCGCTAATTACGGGGTAGCTAGTGTTAAAAGAATCTATGGTGACTGGACAGCGCCAAGCCTAAAAGGATGGAAAGAAGTTCTGTTAGAACATTCTATCCAACCAATACAGCAATTTGCATATACAAAAGGGAAAAATGCAACTGATAGCGCAATGATTATTGATGCAATGGATTTATTGTACACCAGCAACTTTAACGGATTCTGTATAGTTTCGAGTGATAGTGATTTTACCAAGCTGGCGTCAAGGATTAGAGAATCCGGATTATTAGTTTATGGTTTTGGTGAGAAAAAGACGCCATCTTCTTTTGTTTCAGCCTGTGACAAATTTATTTATACAGAGGTTCTTCGAGCAAAGACTGATGAAAGTGAAGCTATTGCAAAAAAACATAGCAACGAATTAAGACAAGATACAAAACTGGTAAGCCGGTAAGCCTGTTACGTAATGCAGTTGAAGCTTCCTCAGATGAAAGCGGGTGGGCCCAACTTGGACCTGTCGGTAGCAATATAGCAAAGCAATCATCTGAGTTTGACCCACGTAATTACGGATATGGAAAGTTGGGCGAACTGGTTACTGCTACAAAGCTTTTTGACATAGAAGAAAGGCAAATAGGTACCACTAATTCAAAGGCACTTTATGTTCGAGATAAGCGGAAGAAATAAGCTGAAGCTTCTAACAGTAAAATCAAGCGGACGCAAAAAACACGCCGCTATAATGGGGCTGCGGCTTTCAATCCGCTTGGCGGGCGAGGAACGCGTCCTAACAAGCGG
>QIFK01000231.1 GCA_003230615.1 Nitrosospira sp.
TTCAGGGCTGTCAGCACGCGCGTCTGGGGTCAGGATGAGAATCATAGAGGGGTGTAGGAATCTTTATACAAGCACAGCAGTACAAGTAACAAAATAGGCTTGGATTCTAACTGAAATAACCATCACTTGCCATGCAATTGAATATGGCGTTTAATCGCAATTTCTGGTGTAAAAGTGTTCTCCAGGAAAAATTTTTAACTTGCTAGCGACCCCCATGCCACTTAAAAAGACTCCACCAGATAACAACAAGCTGGACCGGATTGTTGCCGAAGCCCGGCGTAACCGGGAACAAAGAGAGACAACTTACCGCGAGTTAGCGCTTAGAATTTATCCGTGGATCTGTGGACGTTGCACACGCGAATTCACCCGTGAGAACGTTCAATCTCTTACGGTGCATCATAGGGACCACAACCACAACAATAATCCGCTCGATGGCAGCAATTGGGAGCTGCTATGTATTTACTGTCATGAAAATGAGCATGCTAGGCATTTGGATAATGCTGAAGGCGGTAAACCAGAAACTAATAATGAATTAGGATCACAAGCTGTCCATCGACCGTTCGCAGAACTTAAAACCTTGCTCAAAGAAAAAAAGTAAGTTTTTAATATAAAGCTGAATTTGTCTTCGTCGCTCACCAATGAGAACGCCACCTCTAAAACGCAAAACCAAGAAAGTTGTGAACTACCCTCCCGCTATTTTTTTGATGGGCCCTACTGCTAGCGGGAAAAGTAGTATCACAATGGAAATCGCCAAACATCTATCAGTAGGATTCTGCACAGGTCTACCGACATATGGACATTGGCACCGCCAAGCCAAGTGCGAAAACATTGGCAGCAGTACCGCACCACCTTATCAATCTAATCGAACCACATGAGCGTTATTCTGCTGCACAGTTTCGAGATGATGCGTTGGTTGCAATGCGAGAAATTACCGAGCGTGGCAAAATTCCACTACTAGTTGGCGGGACCATGCTTTACTTCCGGGCGCTACTAGAAGGACTGTCTGAGCTTCCACCTGCCGATATAGGCGTACGCATGGCGATTGATACCAAGGCCGAAGAAAGTGGCTGGCCTGAGATGCACAAGGAATTACAACAGCTCGACCCAGCTATCGCTATGCGTATCCAACCCAACGATAGCCAGCGCATCCAACGTGCATTGGAGATATATTACCTTACCGATAAACCTATGTCAGAACTGCTGAAAAAACCCAGATATGTACATCTACCTTATCGCGTAAGCAGCATCGCTCTGATTCCTGATGATCGCGATGTTTTGCATCAGCGCATTGCACATCGCTTCGAGGAAATGTTGGAACTTGGATTGATCAGTGAAGTTCGTGCTGTCCGAGATAAATTTGGTCTTGAAGCCGAAACCCCTTCAATGCGTTGTGTAGGCTATCGACAAGCTTGGATGTATTTGGACAATGAAATCAGCCTGACTGAAATGCGCGAAATGGGCCTTGCTGCTACACGTCAATTGGCAAAACGACAGCTCACTTGGTTGCGTTCAATGAAAGGATTTAAAGAGTTTAATTGCTTTGCAGAAAATTTACCGCAACTGATCTTGGAATATTTGCAAGAAAACGAATCAATGAGTGTGGCACATTCAAAATCAGGACAGCAAAAGCACACGGGTTAATTCGGCTCGCCTACCTGTTAGTAGGTAAGCGGAAAACACTAACCGTATTGGAGGAAGTATGTCTAAAGTTAAATCCATAGTAAAAAAGCCCACAGAAGAAACAATTACAGGCCCATTATTTGAACCGTTTAAATATCATCGAGAAGAGCTTGAGAACCATAACGTTAATTTACCTGCCCACCCTATGATAAGGTTTTTAGGACGGATACAAGATGTAGCTAGCGGCGTAGCAAAGATTATAGAAATAAATAACCGTGACGATACAGAAAATGATGCCTCTGAAAACCCACAAGTACTTTTAAGTCCCAACGATCATTGGCAGTTGTCTAGACTTTCCATTGCCGCATTGGAAATACTTGGTGACAAGGCTGATGAACTGACTGATTGGTCATACAGATATTATGTCCCCGAAGGTAGAGCCGAGCATGGCGTCCCAGACTTGGGATTATAATTAATAAACTTTGTAGACAATTACCTTTAACCCGCTTCGGCGGGTTTTTTCTTGTACTACACATGAGCGTATACTTGTTCATACGAAAACAGAAACAATTTCCTATGCACCATAATATCCCACAGATAGTTTCTCTAGATCCCTCTGAGAAAAAACTCTTAGACCAAATTACATTCGATTTTGATCGCCATAACGATGAAATTTTACGTGCATCCTGTAAAACTGCCGACACTTTGGCAAATCTACTTCTAATGCGCGAAGCGATCCCAGAAATTCGAATCCGTTTCTTTATAGAACCTGAATTTAACATTGGAGCTAAAAAATCACGGCTACAAGTATTCGAGTCTGACGGAGTAACTGGCTATGCTATCTTTGGTGATCCACGCTTCTTGGAGTATTTGCGTTACTTCATTTATGGCCCCGATCTTCCAGATCAAGTAAAGACTGAATTTTGTAATATGGAGTACCCCTATGAGTATATTTCTGGCGGAGAAATTGGGGACTTGAGGAAGTTGGCTATATCCTTAGTGCGTGAATATAATCTTATTCCAAGTGAAGCAGCATGCGAGTTCTTTAAACTA
>QIFK01000208.1 GCA_003230615.1 Nitrosospira sp.
TGATTGAATCGTATCGGACTGAATTTAAGGTCACGATGATGTGCCGCTTGATGGAGGTGTCTCGCTCAGGCTTTTATGCCTGGTTGAAACGCCCCGAGAGCCAGCGCCAGCAGCGCCGACTGCGTGTAGGTGATGCCGTTGAAGCGACATTTATTGGATTCAAAAAACGCTATGGCTCACCCCGGATCACGCTGGAGTTAAATGCCCAGGGCATCGCCTGTTGTGTAAACCATGTAGCAAAACTGTTACAGGAGAAGGGTCTGAGAGCCCGTAACGGAAAAGGTTTTAAATACTGTGCACGGATAGAATCAAAGACAAATGTGAGTGACAATCTGCTTGCCCGTGAGTTTAAGGCCAATCTGAAATGGGTATCGGATATTACTTATATCAAGGTCAATAGAAGCTGGCTTTATCTTGCGGTGGTATTGGACCTGTTTTCCAGAAAAGTCGTTGGTTGGTGCCTGGACAATCACATGCGTGAGAGTCTAATTCTAAAGGCCTTTACGATGGCTGTGTCGAATAGAGATATTGGACAAGGCGCACTTATACATTCAGATCGAGGTGTCCAATACCGTGGACATGAATATCAGCAAGCTGTAAAAGAGTATGGGTTGCAATACAGTATGAGCCGGAAAGGTAACTGCTGGGATAATGCTGTAATGGAATCGTTCTTTGGGCGATTTAAAGTTGAACTTATCTATGCTGAGAATTACAAGTCAGTCGAATCGGCGCAATCTGGTATATTTGAGTACATTGAAATATTCTACAACCGACAAAGAAGACATTCAGCAATTGATTACATGAGTCCACATGAGTATGAAACATGAGTATGAAATGCAATTTAATCAACTAACAGTGTCTACGATTCGTGGGTAACATCAGTGAAAAAATAGAAAATAAATTATGGATCGCATCAAATACTTTTCTGAAACTGATTCTAAAAACACGGTTAGTGTTTTAGAAAGATGCCAGCTGTTTGTTGGCGCTCATGATGCCATAAATGATATTGCGGGGGTTGGTATACATGAGGCTCACGAAACAGGCAGAGCATTTATTGAACAAAATGACCGAACTAAAGATGTCTACTTTCTTTTAGAGGGCGAAGTAGATGTTTTAATAAATGGACGTGGTATCGCAACTAGATGCGCGCCTACACATGTTGGCGAGTTGGCTGTCGTTGACCCAACGGCAAAAAGAAGTGCAACTGTAATCCCATTAGAAGACTGCATACTTTTACGTGTGCAAGAACAAGACTTCATTAATATTGCGAATAAATTCCCAAGAATTTGGCAAAATATTGCAGCAGAAATTGCAGAAAGATTAAGGCAAAGAGGCGAGTTAGTTGATACCAAAGAGGTTTGCTCAAGAATATTTATTGGTTCATCATCTGAGTATTTAGAAACGGCATATGCAATACAAGAAGGTATGTTACATAGCAATATCTCAGTAAATGTATGGTCTCAAGATTGTTTTAGACCATCTGAAGGCACTTTACTCTCACTAGAAAGAGAAGCATTAAATTCTGATTTCGCACTCTTCATATTTGGTAATGAGGACTTAGTTATATCAAGAGATATAGAAACAGAAGCACCACGAGATAATGTTGTCTTTGAGTTAGGGCTATTTACAGGTAAATTGTCGTCAGAGCGCGTGTATTATGCAAAAGAAATTGGCGTAGACCTAAAAATACCAACTGATTTGTTAGGCATTACTCCAATAAGCTACCGTAAAAAAGACCGCGAACCATTATCCGTATCAGTTCAACCGATATGTAATAAATTAATACAAATGGCAAAAATGCACGGTACGAAATAGGAATAATAATGAGCTTTGAAGACGATTTAAAGAAAGAAGCACGATCCTTTTTTCGCAATAAGTGGGATGTAACGGATGGGCAAGTCATACCTGAGCCAGAAGATGTTGGTTTAGGCAATAAAGCCAAAAAATTAGATATTGCTATCCTATATGCTGATATGGCTGAATCAACAAATCTGGTTGATGGATATAAACCACTATATGCAGCCGAAATATATAAATCATTCTTACATACATGCTGCAAAATTATAAGAAGAAATGGCGGTGAGCTTATCTCTTTTGACGGTGACAGAATAATGGGCGCATTTATAGGTAAAAGTAAAAACTCAACAGCGGCTAAAACTGCATTAAATATTAAATGGGGAATTACACATATTGTACAGGCTGAACATGACGCATACTATAAAGAAAAAGGTATTACTATAAATTATAGCGTAGGTGTTGATAGTGGCACTCATCATGTAATACGTACCGGCATTAGAGGTGGCAATGACCTTGTTTGGGTAGGAAAAGCTGCAAACTATGCTGCAAAGCTAAGCAATCATAACTGGGACCCACATCATTCAATAATTACTAACCGCATCTATAGCACACTAAACGACAGTTCAAAATTTGATGGCAATGGTAAGAATATGTGGCTCAGAGAATATAGTGATGAAATAGATGAGTATGTATATAAATCTAGCTATCATTGGTCAGTCACCTAACAAATAGCTCCAGCGGACAATTTAAAGCGTCACTTTTTTTGCATGCGCAAAAACGCGCCACTTTAAACTGCCGCTGAGCAAGGCGTTGTGTGTAAAAAGACCGCTTGACAGTAGTATTAATAGTGATACTATATTTAAATGAGTGGCATAGCTAAGATTCTGAAGGAAATGAAA
>QIFK01000033.1 GCA_003230615.1 Nitrosospira sp.
TTTGCCAATTTTGTAACTCGGAGTTAATTGCCAAGTGTGGAGAGATTAAAGTTCATCACTGGTCACACAAAAGTATACGCAACTGCGACCCATGGTGGGAAAACGAAAGCGAATGGCACCGAGCCTGGAAAAATAAATTTCCTACAAAGCGGCAAGAAGTAGTCCATTTTGACGAAAGTGGCGAAAAGCACATCGCTGATGTTAAAACTCAAAGCGGATGGGCTCTGGAATTTCAACACTCCTTTCTAAAGCCTGAAGAACGACTATCCAGAAATACTTTTTATCACAAGCTAATTTGGGTTGTGGATGGAACAAGAAGAAAAACAGATAAAAAGCAATTTAAAAGAATGCTGGAAGAAAGCACACAACTCCGCACAAATATTTCTATTATACGAGCACACTTCCCAGATGAATGCAGGTTGTTAAATGAATGGCACAATAATAATTCGTTAGTATTTTTTGATTTTAAAGAAACAGAAGATACAGAGCAATCAATGCTTTGGTTTTTATTTCCTAAAACGCCATCTTCCAGCGCATATTTATCCCCATTTTCACGTACTAGCTTTATAGAATTATTTAACAATGATAATTTCGATGAGCTATTCAAAAATACCATATCGCCAATTCACACAGAAATCTCAAACGCGGAACGTAGACAACAAACTGCAAATATACATAACCGAGCTAATGCACTTTCAGGTTTTGACAGACATATGAGAAGTAAGCAAAGAAGGCAGCGACGCTTTTAACATATAGTAATGTGTATAACATTAAAAACACAAGGCGCTGCACCGGAATTTTGCTACGCTGCGCTCCCCAAAATCCCGTGAGCTGGGTCGTTAGGCAGCTGGGTAAACACGGTAGGAGAATTAAAGCATGAAGGTCAAGGATGTCCTAAAATCGATTGAAGCAGATGGATGGTATCTCGAGCCATCGACAATACAAGCACTCAAATAAACAAGGCCGAGTAACGGTGCCGGGAAAGCCAAGTGATGATCTGGCACCAGGGACGTTAAATAGCATCATGAAACAAGCGGGGTTGAAGTAATGCGATATTTAATTGTTATTGAGAAATCAGATACTGGATATTCGGCATACTCGCCAGATTTGCTCGGTTGCGTTGCAACCGGAGATACGCGGGAGGAGGCGGAATCAAGCATGCGTGATGCCATCTCATTCCATATTGAGGGGATGCGCGAGGATGGGCTCGAGATCCCGGTTCCAACGAGCTATTCATCCTACGTGGAAGTAGCTGCCTAACAATCGTCCGAACCGACGCGGAAAAGCTTTACGGCGCTTCGCGGTACTGTTTGTGGCCGCGCGGCTCGACTCAAACGTTAGATGCAAAAATCATGAAAGATCTCACGACAATATTTATAAACTACTTTTGGGTTTTCGGGGCTTTGATGATTTGGCCGATACTTAATTTCTGGATCAAAGTTCCATTAGAAAAGCTTCGCATCTTAAAGTGGTTATTTTGGTTGCAAGTATTTTGGCTCTTAGCCAGTTATGTTGCTATACAATACTATCGCATAGCTGGTTATGAAGATTGGCTTCATGGTCTTATATTGCCTTATTTAGTTGGAGCAATTTCATGGTTGTTAGTTGTGGCAGGCCTCCTGGAGATGGGGTTTGGATCGAACAAGAAGGCAATTGAAAGGTAAGGTGGCATTGGCATCTAATAAGTCGCCCAAGCCAACGCTGGAAAGTATTGCAGCGCTTCGCGGGTTTTCCGGTGGCAGCGAGGCTTGGCTCAAACGTTATGTGGCTTGACACAATCTATCGATCTGCCTATCGTAATACCTATAGTCGATCGATGGAGTAATGCTTATGACTGCTGTAACTGTTTCACCGAAATACCAAGTTGTGATTCCCAAAGACGTACGGGAGTCATTAGGGATTTATTCCGGTCAGAAGATTCAGGTTCTTACTTACAAAAATCGGATAGAGCTCATTCCTATAAAGCCCATGAAAAAGATGAGAGGTTTCCTAAAAGGTATTAATACAAAAGTAATACGAGATAAAGACAGGGTATGAATATCGTCGATTCTTCTGGATGGTTATCCTATTTTGCGGGGGATAAAAATGCGGGCTCATTTGCCAAGCCGATAGAATCCCTAGAAGATCTATTGGTTCCCAGTATCACCATCACAGAAGTGTTTAAGAGCATCATGCGCCAACGGAATGAAGAATCGGCCATTGAAGCTGTAGCCCATATGGAGCAAGGAAAAGTAGCAGTCCTGGATAGTGGATTGGCTGTAGATGCCGCTTGTTTTGGTATTGAGTACAAATTGCCACTGGCGGATAGCATCATATACGCCACTGCCCAGAAATATGACGCTGTATTGTGGACCCAAGATGCCGATTTTAAGGGTTTGCCAAGCGTTAAAATTTATCCAAAATCAAAAGCCACATAACAAAGCAATGGAGAATGACCGCATCACCTGCCGCTTCGCGTCAGGCAATGCAGCATCTCATTGCAGACGTTAGGCCAATCAAATCAGAGGGTTCTTGACATAATAGTGGTATTACATATAATACCACTATGGTCGCCTCAATAGTCCTTGATACTTGTTTATTTATCTCAGCTTTGCGTTCGAGGCAAGGTGCATCTTTTAAATTATTGTCAGTGATCGG
>QIFK01000071.1 GCA_003230615.1 Nitrosospira sp.
GGGTTCCCTCACCCTTCCTGAAAAACCGGCGACGCGAGCCCAACTCACCGGCCAGATGTCGTTACTCACTCCATCTGGCTCGGGTTCAACAAGGGACTCGCTATTTTCCGGTTTTCTTCGTCGGGCTCGGCTACGTCCACGGGGTTATAAATCCCCTTACAAAGCCCTCATCCAGCCAATCCAGCGTAGGGAATGATAAGGCGTGGTAACGCCGTTCATGCCATCTCTGTGTAAGCATAATGTGTGATATCAAGCTATGGCTTCATATCACACATTAATCATTGCTTATATTGAAGCTCTTGTTTCTTTTGAATCAAACACTTGATGTTCTATTATACAAACCAGGTCAAAAACATATGAAGCCATGGCTTCATAATCAGATGTTATGGTTTAAGGTAAATAATGATAAATAGCAAATCCAACCCTGTTGAGTGGTCATCACTAATGTACGAGCTAGAAGATGCTAAAGAGCATCTGGAAAAACTAATCGCTCAAATGAACAAAGATGGCACTATAGATGAAGAAGTAGAATATAAAATGCACATTGGGCACATATACGCGCATATAAACCGCGGATGGAATTCTAGAAATATAGTTGGTGAATATGATGAGCGTGAACGTGAAACATTCAGTTCATTCCCAAGTGACATAGAGCCATGTGGTTAATAAACCATAACAAATCGTTCAAAACCGCAGGGCAAAAATCTGCCCTGCTCGGACGCCGCAAAAAACGCGGCTCCGTTTAACTCAAACGTTATGTGCTTAAAAACAGAGATACCGCATGAATAGAAAACAATTTATCGAATCTCAAGGAGCAACCTGCAAAAACTGGACTTGGAGTTGGTCATTTATTAACGAGTCTGAAAAGTTCATTATATTTGGGGCTTGGGATATACATGATGATGGAAATACCACACTAATTCTTAGCGAGGATTGGGCAACAAGTCGCAAAGGCGGTAAACAGCCAGGATACCCTCAATCACGAGAACATATACGCTTGATTGAAGAAGAAGGTTATCAACTTAAAACCTTTCCTATGGAGTACATGGCAGCAGATGAGGAAGAAGGCGCGCCAGCAAAAATCAAAGGTTTTACTCCTGAATTAACTAATAAAAAATTAATCCGTATTGATAATAGTTGGTATGCATCCGATCAAACTCATGGGACTCGCTTACCTGAAGAAGTAGATCCAAAAGAAGTATTTAAAGAAGGGGCATCTAAAACTGTAACCGTAAATCAGTATGAACGGAGTGCGGTAGCAAGGTCAAAATGTTTGGCTCATCATGGTTACAAGTGTGCAGTATGCTCTTTTGACTTTGAAAAAATATATGGCGAAATTGGTAAAAACTATATTCATGTTCATCACATCATTCCAATTTCGGAAATTGGCAAAGAATATGAGCTCAATCCAGTAAGCGATTTAATACCTGTATGTCCCAACTGTCACGCAATGATTCATGTCACGCGCCCAGCGTTGAGTATTAAGCAATTAAGGCAGGCAATTGAAAATCGCACATAACAAGGCGCTCGTTCGGACGTTCACTACGCTGCGCTCCATTGCCAGCAAGTTACCATTGTCGTTAGGAATACAAAACATGAAAAGTATCACTATCTTTTTGTTCGTCATCATTCTAATTCCAAGCGTTTTTGCTTCGAAAAAGATAAACGATAATAAACGATAAAAATTGGGAACAACACCCAGCAGTAAAGATAATTCGTGCGTTGTACATTGAAATCAACAGCGCGCAGAAGACTGGTAAGTTCAGGAAAGAGGCACAGGAGTGCGAACTTTATGGGGGTAACGTGATAATGGAAGGCGAGCTCTACAGCGATCGCAACTCAATTGTGAGGAAATATGTTGTTGACGCTGGTTCCGGAGACTCAAGAGTAAGAGCCGAGTATTACTACAGTGAAAAAGGAATCCCGCGATTCACTTACAGATTTCGCGGCGCCTTCAATGGAACACGAGTAGAGGAACGAATCTACTTTGACGAGATCGGCAAACACCTCTATACGAATCGAAAGGCAGAAGGGCCAGGTTACAACCCAAGTGGGCTTACCGATACTGTTGTAGATCCACGATCCAAATATGCGGGTCTCTGTAAAGAGTAGATGTCTAACATGAAAATTAAGTTATTCGCTTCGCTCATTGGGGTGTGTGCGAAAAGCCGCGTCCCTTATTGAAGACATTAACGTTATACGTAAAGGGAGGGTTAGTAATGGTATCGGAGTTGAGCGATGAACATAGAGTCATCGTTTGCCTTGTAGACGAAGCGATGCTCATCATTGATGCGCCGAGACCAGTAGCCAGATAGGGCATGCTTTAATGGCTCTGGTTTGCCGACACCTTCACATGGAGAACGTCGCACATCTTTAAGTTGTCCTCCCGGTGCGCAAAGATCAAGGTGGGATACGGCCCCCATCACTCTCAGTGCTATTTCCTGTGTTCGAGATAAATACCGATGATCTCGATGGCAATCGCCAGCAAGATGAGCATAATACCGGTGCCGGTTTCCGGCGCCAT
>QIFK01000026.1 GCA_003230615.1 Nitrosospira sp.
GATTTAACAAGGGGATCTGGAAAAGAACTAATCGACTCGTTTAATGCAAGGTGCATTAATTCATAGAGTATAACCACGAATCGTGGGGTCTACTGAGTCGCCGCCCATGCCTGCTCAAACCGACCACTGTGTAATTCACCAAGAGCAGCCAACATCGGATTAACATTATCTCGATGCCACCCTCTACCTTGCCGTTTCAAACGGTGGTGAACCACATTATTAATGCCACTTTCTACTGAACCACTACCAATTGGATAGCCAGCAATACGATAGTGATGATATTTCATTCTTGTCTGCTGATTATGAAAATAGCCAATACTCATCTCGACATCATCTGGCTCTATGGCTTTGGTTGTATCGACTTTCTCTAATTCGGAATGGACAACAGGTAGACGTCCCAGCCACAGTTCATCCAATCGTTCTGCCACCCAGTCACTCCTTTCTTGTTTATCCCCAATCGTTTGTTTGCCAATATGCCACATTTTTTCAGCCGCATGAAACCAATCCGTGATTTGGGTCGCCTTGGGGAAATTCTCTCTAGTGATACGGTTTATCCATTTGGCACCATCGTTGGGCGACCCTACTTTGGGACAGTTGAGAAGGTCGCGTCTTAATCCTTCCAGATATTGATGCCGTCCCATCTGATTAGCATCCCACCAACCAGCCTGGTAGCTGTGTTTCTCCAACATCATCTGAGGCTCATACGGTTTGTACCTCCTGCCATCAGGGTGGGTTCCTTTCTCGCTTTCTTTTTTAGGTCGAACAGAGGAGACAATCACCAGCTTCACTTCTTTCCATCCCTCATCACGGATATGTACATAGCCACCATCAGTAGAAATACTAGCCTGTTTTTCAATCGCCGCGATAACCTTGACTCCTCTTCTTGGTTGTTCTTTAACATCAAAAACCGCCTCTGCTTCTTTCTCTCGTTTCTCATCTACTGCTTTACCCCACCCCTGTGTCACTTTCCTCATCCCTTCTGGCGACATATCGCATCCTGTCGCATCGCTAAACGATTTTGCTGCCAGCGCAAACGACCCTGACTGCAATCCCTGTCTGACCGCTACCCGTGCTGCCCCAGGGCTCCAATGGTCTGGGCGTAATTTCAGTTTCCTATCCAGGGGGAAAAATCGTTTGTTTTTCACAAACTTCACAAATGTAGTAGGCTCGTTCCAACTCTGTTTCCCCTTCTAATCCATATATCTTTTTGGGTCGATACCCTTTTCGCGTCCCTACATTGGTCGCATTTGGGGGCTTCTTCCGTTTTTCCTACATCCCGACCATTTATCACAACTCCTAGCGATTCCCCCATCATTTTTCGTCTCGCTTGACGAGCCCGTTTTTCTATTTCTTCAAAACTTGCTGCTGGATTTTGGTCGTACCACGCTTCTATTTCTTCAAACATATGCTCTGCTTGCTTCATGAAAGCGGCTCTCTTTCCTTGATATTGGACGGGTCATTTTTTCTCTCCTTACCTCTTGTTTTGACCCATTTTATCCTATCCCCACAAAACGTGGTTATACTCAGTTTGTTAGGAGTGCTTTTCAAAACCTGAAAATAGGTTATCTTTCTTTGATTTACCAAAAACAAAAGGAAGATATTAATGAAAAGCACTCCAAATTTGTACGATACATTGATTCACATACTTGGTCAACATACACACTGGCTCGATAAACGGCATCTTTATACTTTGACTTGGATGATTGTGGGTCTTATTGAAAGCAAAGTCATTAGTTTGCCTGAGTGGGCATCTTTTGTTGACAGTCGGGCTAAATTTGCACAAAGTACTGTACGGCGATTCAGTCGTTGGTTACATAATGAACGTATCAAGATTCATGATTTATATGGCCCAATCATTCAGGAGGCGTTGACTGAATGGGGCGACAATACAATATATTTGGCCTTGGATACATCCATGCTGTGGGATCGATTTTGCCATATCCGCATCTCCGTCATTTATCGCGGTCGTGCGGTTCCCCTGATTTGGAAAACTATTGAGCATGGTAGTAGCACAGTTTCCTTTGAAAGTTATCGCGCTTTGCTAGAAAAGGCGTCAAAGCTGTTGCCAGCAGAGTGTAATGTCATTTTCCTGGCTGATCGAGGGTTTGCTGATACGAATTTAATGGAATATCTGAGCGAAACATTGCATTGGCACTGGCGTATCCGCATCAAATCCAGTTTTCTGGTTTACCGCCGTAATAAACGTTGCTGCAAGATTAGCAGCATTGAACTCAAACGTGGCCAAGCTCGATTTTGGCACAATGTGTATATCACGAAGAAACAATTTGGCGTTGTGCATTTAGCTTTGGCGAAACCACGTGGTACAAAGGAGGATTGGCTGATTGTGAGTGACCAACCGACAGACGTCACCACATTTGACGATTATGGCTTACGGTTTGACATTGAAGAGAACTTTTTAGACGATAAATCGAGCGGATTTCAGGTTGAATCTTCTCTTATTCGTTCAGCAGATGCCTTATCACGCTTATTTTTAGTATTGGCTGTGGCTACTTTATTTCTGGTTTGTCAAGGTACAGAAGTTGTTGAATCTGGAAAACGACGATGGGTAGATGCCCACTGGTTTCGAGGCAATAGTTATCTCAAAATTGGTTGGAAATGGGTACGACGCGCTTTTATCAAAGGATATGAACTAATTACGCAACTCAGATTATCTCCTTTGCCTGACCCAGAACCGGCAATGGCTTCTCGCAAACAGGCAAAAGAACGTGATAATCTCAGTTTTTCCGTTAAATTTGATGTATACAGACCATACAAAACTTGTTTATCATGAGATTTGTCAGTCAATCAGGTATATGGAGTGTATTTTTATTGATATTCTTCTTGAGCATTTGAATTTAAACTCAGAAAGGAGAGCAATTAAAGTTCTGGAAAGACCAGAGTTTAATCTTAATAGGCTGTTGCATATTGCAG
>QIFK01000121.1 GCA_003230615.1 Nitrosospira sp.
CTCCCGCCGCTTGTTGATTTAATTTCATTGCAGAGTTACCCCTACGTTACCCCAAAAAGAAAAAGGAGCTAGCTGTTATGCTAACTCCTTGTTTAATGGCGCGCCCGGAGCGATTCGAACGCCCGACCCCTTGGTTCGTAGCCAAGTACTCTATCCAACTGAGCTACGGGCGCCAAAATACCAGTTATTTTTTCTATGATTCTTTAAAAATTTTCTAGATAAAATTATATTAGATTGGCAAATTTAGTTTTATTATTCACAAAAATTACTGAAGCTCTGTACCTTCAATAATCTCTTTAGCAACATTGTAATTTCCTAGTTTACTTTGTTTCAACCAAGAAATGTTGTTCAGTTGAACACTCTTGCTATTAATCTTAATTAGACCATCATTCTGCAGTTTGGAAAAAGCGCGGCTAACAGTTTCCAGTTTCAGTCCTAGATAACTACCAATTTCTTCGCGTGTCATGCACAAACTGAAATTTGATGAAGAATGGCCTAGTTTGGCAAAACGATTTGATAAATTGAGCAGAAGAGCGATCAAGCGCTCTCTTGCTTTCATGCCGCCTAATGACGCTATCGCTTCATGATTATGCGCGATTTCACGACTCATGATTTTGTGGAAATGATGCATCAGAGAAGGAATAACACGACCGATTTCTTCTAGCCTTGTAAAAGGGATTTTGCATATCTCACTGTTTTCCAGTGCCACTGCGTGACAAGTGTGTACATCTGTGCTGATAGCCTCCAACCCCAACATCTCTCCTGGCATATGGAAACCGGTAACCTGCTCCCGCCCGTCCTCATGTAGCACATAAGTTTTGAAGAACCCACTGCGAACGATATAAAGAGACTGAAAATCCATGCCGGCCTGATATAAATAGCTACCACGTCGGAT
Organism: Nitrosospira sp.; assembly: GCA_003230615.1. Lineage (GTDB taxonomy): Bacteria > Pseudomonadota > Gammaproteobacteria > Burkholderiales > Nitrosomonadaceae > BJGV01. Next base: position 896 of record QIFK01000121.1, read on the forward strand.
CTTACACGACCGATTTATTAGAAAATTAATAGCGTTGATTTCGTCTTCTTCAAGCCCCACCGGTAAACAAGACTCCCGTAAGCTGCAGGAAGAACAATTGTTTTTTCTGCGGGAGAAATTAGAATTTTGTTGCATGTGAGAATCCGGCAGTGTGAAGTTTTAATCGAAAATTTGGTCCAGATCAAAATAAAACAAAATCATTTCAAGAATTATTTTATCTGTGGTCCTATAAATGATCTATCAGTTAAGGCGACTAGATAACGAGATTTCCTCTTCTGGTTACAATTGTGGTGATATTGAGTTTGACTGCTTGCGGCAGGCCGACGGCACCGAAGTCTCCTGATTCTGAATCTTATGGGAAGACTATCACTCCTAATTGGCATGTTCCTGAGAAGCACCAGGACAAACAGGACGAATAGTGTGACTAACTTCATAAGACCATACCTTGCGATACGATTTCCGTTGAAACCAATCTAGCGACTATCCACAAACAAGAATGAGATTTAGGCACGCAGCTTTTGTCTACTTAGTACAGCAGCGGGGAAATCAGTCAACTTGTATTTACCATTAAGAACTGTAGTAGCTAGAAGTGCTAGAAGTCCCAAAGTCTGACCTTGTAGCAATTTTACGATTTCTTGCCTGATTGGTGCCCACTCCGCATGCATTAGACAAGGTGTCTTGTCGCTACAAACTTTAAATCCTAGCACGCAGTCCTTCGTGAATTCTGAACCTTCGGTAATAAGAACGATCTGCATCAAATTGATTTTCTCACCTCGTTCTCGAAGGCAGAAGCCACCTTGCTTACCTCGATTAGAATACAGCAAGTTACGCTTGCACAGATCTTGTAGCACCTTGGCGAGATAGGTGGGTGACACTCCTAAGTGTCCTGCGATTGTGCGATTGAGTACCGCCACGCCACGGGGTTGTGTGGCCATAAAAATGAGCGCCTGAATAGCGTATTGGGAAGTACGAGATAGGATCATTGAGGGTTTTGGTTACTCTACATATTAAGAATGTGGGTAATGGTGATTCATTTTAGATCAAATCCATTATCTTCGTTTAGACAATACAAGCAGATGTCTGCTTTGCGCCAATAGCTGACATTCAAGCTGGTAGGAATGGCTAGTTTTGTGATTGCGAAACTCAGCAGATTTCATTTATGTAACGTTCAAGATGACATCCTTGACAAGTCACCGATAGAGACAATTCCAAATATCTGATCGTTTTCCAGCACCGGCAAATGGCGTATCCGCATCTTGGTAATCAACGCTATACAATCCTCGGTGGTGTCATCGGGACTTACATGCACAACTGGACTACTCATGGTCTCTTTTACTAGAACCTCTCGCAACGGTTTATTTGGCATTTTTGGCTTGCCGGGATAATCTCTTTCAGTGATGATGCCAATTAATTTTCCTGCTTCCAGCACCGGTAGCGCGCCTATTTTCTTGTCCGCCATCAATTGCATGGCAACATAAACAGATTTGCCCGGTCCGATGCTCGAAACCTCGTGGCCCTTATCTTGCAGTAGTTCTCTTACGGTATTCATGGGTATTCATGACGTATCCTCCGATTGTTAGTTTTGAACTTTATAGTGCCTATTTATCTGTCAACTTGATATAACCGCTACCTTTTTCCGATGCATGGGTTCTATCTGTTTCTCCTTAGGCCTAATAGTAAGAACGGAGCAGGGCGCATGTTTAGAAACGAAATCTGCAACACTCCCGAGTGTGAATCGTTTCCACCCACCATAACCATGTGTTCCCATGATTATCAGATCTGCATCGAGATCGGTGGCAACACGAACGGCCTCTTCACCGGCTCGCCCTTCAGTAAAAATAGTTTCAGCTTCTATACCAAAGGATTCTGCTAGTTCTTTAAGGGCATCTTTTCCTCGTTTTCGGGTTTCCTCAACTTCTCTAACCACATTAAAACCCGATTTTTCATAATATTGTGCCAGAACATTCCATCTGCTTGTGTCAAATACATGTAAGGGCCTGAGTTCCGCTCCAAGCACCTTAGCTAGCCATACTGCATAATGAACAGCACCTTGAGAGGTTTCGGAAAAATCAGTAGCTAGAATAATTCTTTTTACTGGTGGTTGCATCGTTACGCTCCTTATTTATGGTAAGTACCTAGGGTATGAAGTACAGAATCTCCCTCAGAATAAGAAGAACTTCCAGTAACTAGTTATTTTCGTCCAGTGGTTTAAATTCTTCCGTCTTTTCCTGATGTTCGTCGGGAACATGCCAGTCAGGCGTGATGGTTTTTCCATAGGTATCAGAGTCAGGGGACTCTATCCTAGGTTTATCACAGGCTGACAAAGTCAGTGCCAGTACCGCCACAATCATAGTAAAGAAAGAATGTCTCATTGTTTAGTCTCCTTTTAATGGATAGATCATTGATAATGCCACTGATAAAATAGCGCCCGAATTTATTGTGTTTTATTTTGCTATAGGTCGGTTTGCCCTAGTCTTTTAGCTTAACGCTGTTATAAAACTCCATCATATCCATGGTGGTGGGGTTGATCTCTTCGATATTTCTT
>QIFK01000095.1 GCA_003230615.1 Nitrosospira sp.
GTATTCGGTAGAGTACTGGTAGTACTAATAGCGTCAGCGCGGTAGAGGATAGGATGCCTCCAATCACAACTGTTGCCAGTGGACGTTGAACTTCTGCACCAATACTGGTGGCCAAGGCCATGGGGATAAATCCAATAGCCGCTACAAGTGCTGTCATTAGTACCGGACGGAGTCGAGTGATGGCACCGGTTTGAATGGCATCATCCAGAGTGTGGCCTTCTTTTAGCAGATTCCGGATAAATGAGAGCATCACCAGGCCATTTAACACCGCTATACCAGACAGGGCAATGAATCCGACCGCAGCTGAGATGGATAGAGGAATATCACGTAACCACAGTGCAAATAATCCACCTGTGAGAGCAAACGGAACTCCTGTAAATATAAGTAGTGAGTCCCGAAAGTTCCTGAACATTGCGTAAAGTAAAACAAAAATAAGTCCCAGAGCCAGTGGAATCACAATTTGGAGACGCTGAGCAGCAGAAATAAGTTGTTCAAATTGTCCGCCCCATGCTATCCAGTATCCTGAAGGAAATTGTAATCTCTCGCTAATAAGTTCTTCAGCCTCATTGACGAAAGAGCCAAGGTCGCGCCCACGTACATTTGTGGTAACAACCACTCTACGTTTACCATTTTCCCGGCTTATTTGATTAGGTCCTTGGACTAGATCAAGGTTGGCCACCTCACCTAAAGCAACATAGGAGGATGAGCCAGTCATGGGAATACTTGTAATACTATCCGTGCTAAAAGCCGGGAGCCTGATCGGCAAACGTCTGAGTGCTTCAATATTGCCACGTAATGATTCAGGCAAACGTACTTGCAGATTGAAACGACGATCTCCATCGTAGACAACCCCAGCAGTTTTCCCACCAACAGCAATGCTGATAGTATCCTGCACATCAGCTACGTTTAAACCATATCGAGACATTTTTGCACGATTCATATTAATAGAAAGTACTGTCAATCCGGTGATCTGTTCAGTTCTTACATCTGCAGCACCAGGAATAGTTTTAAGCAATTCTTCAATTTTGTTTCCTAAGGAAAGCAAGGTATCCAGGTTATCGCCAAATACTTTTACTGCAACATCTGCTCGCACACCTGACAACAATTCATTAAAACGCATTTGTATTGGCTGAGTGAACTCGTACTTGTTACCCGGCACCTTTTGTACCGCTTGCTCCATTGCAGCTATCAGTTCCACCTTGCTGTGGTGTGGACCGTTCCATTCTGACTGGGGTTTGAGAATAATAAAAATGTCAGCAACATTCGGTGGCATCGGGTCAGTTGCAATTTCTGCAGTTCCAATCTTCCCAAAAACTCTGTCTACTTCAGGAAAAGATCTGATGGTTTTCTCCAACTCACTTTGCATTTCAATTGCTGTGGTCAGACTCGTCCCGGGAATACGAATTGCATGGAGTGCGATATCAGACCAGAGAGCACCATAATAACTACAGCGATTGTTATTGTAAGCTCCTTATTTCGCATTGCAGCATTTAGTGCGGGTACATAGGCTTTTTTTGCCCATACTACAGTTGTGCTTTCTTTTTCTGTCACCTTACCAGAGAGAAAAAGTGCAATCGCTGCAGGAACAAAGAATCATTGCTCCTAGTAATGCGGTCACGACTGTGAAAGCCATGGGGTGGAACATCTTTCCTTCTATGCCGGTCATTGCAAGGATAGGTAAATAAACTGCCATGATAATGAGCTCGCCATAGATTAAGGCACGGCGGGCTTCCTTAGTGGCGTCAAAGACTGCCGAAAAGCGTTCATTGCGGGTTAATTCGCGTCCTAGCTGAGCCTGCATATTAGTGATACGCCGGACACTATTTTCAGTAAAGACAATTGCACCGTCCACAATGAGGCCGAAATCAAGCGCACCCAAGCTCATCAGATTTGCACTAACTTGGTTAGCAACCATGCCGCTAAAGGTAAATAACATTGAAAGTGGGATGACCAATGCAGCAATGAGCGCTGCACGCAGATTGCCCAGAAACAAGAGTAGTACCACGATTACCAGCGCAGCACCTTCAACCAGATTGGTCGCGACAGTTCGAATAGTTTTGTCCACCAGAATGGTACGATTATAGACAGTGGTTGCAACCACGTTTGCAGGTAGGCTGTGATTAATCTCCACCATTTTCTTGGCAGCCGCTTCAGAGACGGTGCGACTGTTTTCTCCGATCAGCATATGCACGGTACCCAGTACCACTTCCCCTCCATTTTGGGTGGCAGCACCGTTACGTAGTTCCTTACCGATCAGAACATCGGCAACATTTTTAATACGCACTGGTACGCTTTGGTAGCTGCCCAGAATAATCTCCCTAATCTCATCTAGATTTGCGACCTGTCCAGGTACCCGAACTAGTAATTGTTCGCCACTTTTTTCAATATAGCCTGCACCCACGTTAAGATTGTTGCGCTGTAGTGCAACGACGACATCTTGTAGTGTTAATCCGAAAGAAATGAGTTTCTCTGGATAGGGCGTGACATGAAACTGTTTAACAAAGCCACCAATTGAGTTAACTTCCGTTACGCCTTTGACGGTACGCAACTGTGGTTTGATGATCCAGTCTTGAATTTCTCGCAAGTCGGTTGTGGTGTAGGCTGTTCCGTCCAGTTTTTTAGCACCTTCCTCAGCTCTGACTGTGTACATAAAGATTTCACCAAGACCGGTAGAGATCGG
>QIFK01000087.1 GCA_003230615.1 Nitrosospira sp.
ATAGCACTGGTCTTCTTCTGACCATTCTACAATTCTAAGATATCGATCACGCTTCTTCATCACTAGCCCACTTAATTGCCTGTTTTACATCTTTAATTTGATAATGCCTGGCATCATCACCTGATCTGCCACTAATCGTGATATTCAACCCCGCAGGATGCCTGAAATTCCGATGGCTTCCTTTTCCTCCACGGTTGACGAAACCGCACTTTTCCAGCTCTTCGATTAATTCACGGATCTTAGGCGGCATATATGAATGGTACTATATTAGTACCATTTGTCAAGTAGGCTTATAACGACATGCGTGTGCGGCCGCGCTTTTTAGCGGTCCGTACAACGCTATTGTTAGGTTTATTATTCGCAAAATTTATCCCAATAACTTTCTAGTGATTTAGGTATATCAGTGTAATAATCCACGTTCTCCAAATTATTGAGATACCGCAAAAAAATGCAAACTGACTTTTTTTGCGGATCATTTAATTGGCAGATTTTTGAACTTGTGTAGACATCAAGATGAGTTAGATGAAACACTACTTGATCAAGAGTTGTTGAGCCTTCATCTTCAACCACTAGTTTCTTTAAACCCAAAATCATAAAGGCCGGTATATAAAATTTAAATCCGTCTTCTTCAATATGCGATAGCGCCGCTTCACATTCCTCTAAATGCTCGAATTGCACTTCGTTCCAGTGAGAAACTTTATCCATTTGGATTGCCTTTTCTATTTCTACATCAGTTACATTCCGAAATGTGGTGTCATCTACCAATTCTGCCTCATGCACCGTTGTTCTGGGAAAGGGGACATCGTCAAATGCTTCTTCGATCGCCTTAATTACTTGTGATAGTTTTTGTTCCATTTAACTCTTAACAAACCTAACGCTGGAATTGTGGGGCCGGATAAAGCGCGCAGCGCTTTAGACGGTCCCACACGAATGACTTGTTAGATTGCATTTTTTCCTCGTTTAGCAACAACTGTATATAGGAAACAGCAGAGGAAACCCATAGCCGTGTAGTAGAGCCAGACCTCAGCGAAGTATTTCCAGAAGTGCGGATAACTCACACCGTTCTTAAAAGATTCAAAACCAGAAATTTCTTGCACTCTTTCGGCGAGATATTTCTGCGCCTCCGAATATTTCATTGTGTCGATATTCTGGTAATCGTTATCGTATAAGTAAGTCGTTCCACCACCGAACACTATCGACTGACCGAGCGTAAAGATTCCGCCTATTAGGGCAGAGATGATAACCGCGTACATGAGTTGTTTTCTATTCATATCTATGCAATCTAACATCTAAGCATTTATACGCCGTGCGCAGTTCAGCATGGCGTATAAATGTTTGTTGGACTATGCCGCGCTGTGCACGCTCTATGGGGTAGAAAAGGGGACGCTACCCTTTTAATACCTCCTCCTTCTTGGGACGACCCTGAGGGCGGTATTGTAGTATCCGTCCTGCCAACTTCTCTAATCTTCTAATAAACCGATCTGAACCACACGGCAAACCCTTGTCGATATTGCGCCTTATTATACCGATTTCATCAAGCTTATCTCCCTCGGCTAACCAGGCAGACCAATCGGGTATCTGTGTTATCTGGCGTTGCCACGCTGCTTTTTGGCTCAGAAGTCCATCTTCACGCAAACCACAATGCGCAGGGGCACTGGACCATGGATACCTTTCTGCCTTTCTTACCATACCGGCCCTCACTGGATTACGCTCGACATATCGTATAGCTGCCCATAAATAGGCTTCATCCAGCGGGGAGGAAAAATAGCGCCCTTGCCAAACATGTCCTTTCCAACCACGTTCTCGATTAAAACGCTGGGCATAGCGCATATGTAAGGGTTTGAGTGCCATCTGGAGGCCGTCCTCAGTCCTTGGTACGGCGACAAGGTGGATATGATTACTCATCAGGCAATAGGCGAGTATTTCCAGGCGGTTTTTCTGGCTATATTCCCTGAGCCAACCGAGATAAGCCTGACGATCTTCATCCGTAAAAAATACATCTTCGCGACGATTGCCACGTTGGGTAATGTGGTGGGGTACACCTGAAAATACAGTTCTTGCTACTCTGGGCATGTGTAAACATTAGCATAACTCTTTATTAAAGGGTAGCGTCCCCATTATGATGATCTTGATGATTACCATTACCCACATTCCAGGAGTGACCTGATTGATCGCCGTGAACCAAGTTAGGACTGGCAGTAGCCCGATGACTTGCCACACGGCAACTAATGCCGCTACGACACGAATAATAAGAATTAGGACAAGAACGATTTCTCTCATTTGTTATTTGTTCCTGCGCGATTACTTGATGAAACGGAAGGAGGCGGACACAGCCTCAAGCTCGTTGTAAATGAGTTGGAAGTTCTGCTGCTCTGAAAAGCAGGTGACAGTGACGATGCGGTCACCATCCAAGGTTTGGTGCACGAGATTTCCTACCTTCAGGAATAGGGGACACCGATGCTTTAATGCTTTAATGGAAAAGCGAGATTGATTCTGTTATATTTATCCAATGCCAAGACAAGGACGACTACACTTACCGGGAGGATATTATCACGTCATGGGTCG